>JBGTMM010000128.1:0-7889 GCA_041743635.1 Bythopirellula sp. | reverse complement strand
GGATGACATTTTTGATGAGGGCTCCCGTCTGGCACGGCTTCCAAACTGGGTAATCTTTGCCGATTTTTAGGCTGGTAGCGGTCGTAAGGGGCAAGCCGGTTCTGCTTGAGAAACTGATTATGCCACGTCGAAAACTTACTTTAGCAACGACGCGGTGTCGCTGCGAAACCCACAGTCCGACGCGACGCGAGTGCACTGATGCTCTCCGCAACCCAACCCCCGCGCTGCTCCGTTCGCCTGGCAAATTCACGACGATATCATCTGGCCCACGCAAAATTGGCCCGTGCAAAATCGGCGCTGGCACTAGTGGCAATTTTGTTGTCGCTGGCCCCAGGGATGATGTCGCTCGCCACTGCCAGCCCGTCGGCCTCTGTCGAAGAGTCCCCTAAACGTTTCGTTGGCCCCCCCAGCCGGCTGCAGCCACGGCTATCCAACGAAACGGGGACTCCTCGCGGCATCGCTCTTGCCGCACCCACGAAGCCCACCGCCAGGGCTAATCCTGTTGCACAAGTTCAGGCACTCACACCCTTGATACCAACTCCTGCGAGTGACACGGAAACAATCCCACAACCGCCGCTAATAAACGATCCACAACTCAATGAAGAAATCTTCGCCGGCGATGCAATCGCCGAAGGCGGAGAAACCGTGGATCCCCTTCCCTGCTATGTCTCACGGCCGCTGTCCTCATTGAGCATTAGCATCGTACTGCCTGCTGGTGAGCTACCCGAGAATGTCGCGATCGCTTGTGCCGCGAACATGGGGACCGTGAACGATATCCGCCTCGAATACGGTTGGGCACAATTCGATTTCCATTGGGCGGCAAGTTGTCTGTGTCATGCGCCGCTTTACTTTGAAGAAACCAACGCCGAGCGCTACGGTTACACGCCGAGTTACTTTTTCCAACCGCTCATTTCCGCGGGACGTTTTTTCCTGACCATCCCCGCCCTGCCCTACAAAATGGTCGTCGATCGCTCGCACGATTGCATCTACACCTTGGGGCTCTATCGCCCGGGAAGTTGCGTGCCACGACGTTGGAATCACCTGCCGCTAGACATCGCCGCGGCGACGGTGGAAGTCGGCGTCATCGCTGGACTCATCTTGCTGATTCCTTAACGCCCCAACGAGACCTTTCTGTTGGCGAGCGGGGTTGCGTAAGCTCCCTGCAGGTTTGAAAGAGGGCAGACAGCTCCCTGCAGGTTTGAAAGAGGGCAGGCGCACCCCGCTGGTCCTTGTTTTTGCCCGCGAAACACGCGAAAGGCCGCGAAATTGATATTCCTTTTCGCGCCCTTTCGCGTTATTCGCGGGAAGGATTCTTCTTTTCTGGACACTGTTCGCCGCAGCGTATTACAATGGCAGCTACCGTGACGTAGCCTGTCTTTGAAATATCAGGCGAGCCGCCTGTCACGACGACAAATTCGAGATTCGCTAACGAGTATTCTGCAATTCATCAGGGTCCCCGGGGCAACCGCCACGGTGGGCCCTTTTTGTTTGTCGTCTACTCCTACTGCGCTGAGTTGATGGGGGGAAGAAAGAAAAAGCCACGGAATTTCACGGATTAAACACGGATAATTGGGAGTAATGATTCAATCCGTAGCAATCCTTGTTGTGGCAGACGAGAAACTATGGTTTCTTGCTCTCCTAAAAATCCGTGTTTTGTCCGTGTTTAATCCGTGGCTAAATACTCTCGACTGAGCGCCGTTGAACAACGCACATTTGTGTTTTCCCAATTGAAAGGCATTGTATCTCACCAACACCTTGGAAAGGACAACTTATGAAGATCGCCAGTTTGCTCATGCTCCTCGTGGCAGCACTCTTGTGCATCGCCTCCGCCAACCGCGCTGCAGCCGACACGTTCGGCAGCGGGGCCAACACGTTCGACATCGAGTTCGTCAGCATCGGCAATCCAGGCAACGCCGCCGACACCACGGGCGCTCCCAACCCAGCCGGCTCGGTGCCTTACACCTACCGCATGGGCAAGTTTGAAATCTCAGAGCAGATGATCGAGAAAGCGAACACGTTGGGTGGTCTCAGCATCACGAAAACCATTCGCGGCCCCGACAAGCCGGCGACCCAGGTGAGCTGGAACGAGGTGGCCCGCTTCGTAAACTGGCTCAACACGAGCACTGGAAGCATGCCGGCCTATAAATTCGTCATACAGCCGGGAGAAGTTGGGTACAACGCGAACGCCAATATCGAGCTGTGGACGATCAGCGATGCCGGCTATACCCAAACAATCTGTATCGCAACAGTTCGGCGCGTTATTTCCTGCCCAGCGTCGATGAGTGGTATAAGGCGGCATACTACGATCCGGCCAGCGGCGTGTATTACGACTATCCTACGGGCAGCGACAGCGTTCCCGATGGAATTGATTTCGCTGGCGACGCGCTTTTCGAGGCCATATTTGACGACGGTGCAGTTGGCAATGCTAACCCCCAGCCCAACGACATCACGAACGTGGGGTTGTTGAGTCCTTTCGGCACCGCAGGCAAGGGCGGCAATGTCTATGAATGGGAAGAGACTAGCTCCAATCAATTGAACAACTCCAGTTCGCCTGCTCGCGGCTGGCGCGGCGGCAACTGGTTCAACCTCGCCTTCAGCTTGTCGTCGTCGCACCGGCTCGGCGGGATCGGCCCGACCGACGGGAGCGCCAGCTTGATTGGTCTCCGTGTCGCAAGTATCCCCGAGCCAAGCACGCTGCTGCTTCTATGCTTTGGAAGTCTGGCGGTGTTGGGCCGGAGACGATGATAAGCTTGGCCGAAGGCCTTCTTCACCGTAGCCTATGGCAACGCCATAGGACCAAGAATGTCACGGAACGTTTGACCGAAGGTCATGTTCATCCCGACTCCAAAGCCTCGATGAATATGGCCTTTCGGCCAAAGATCGTTGTTGCGTCCAAAGTTCCTAGGGCGTTGCCCTAGGCTACGATGAACTTGGCCGTTGGCCAAAAGGAATTGATTCGTGTTATTCGTGCGGATTCGTGGTTATGTCTTCTTCACAGGGGGAAAAAAACAATCACCAAGGCATCCGCAAGCGGCGTTTAATGAAATTCGTCGCCAAGCTCGCGAGCGTGCTGCGGTTGGCTTCAATCTTCGCCGTGCCTGCCGAACCCACGAGGACAAGTGCCTCGGGCGAGTCGAGTTCCACCTCGACGACGTGGACACGATACTCTGATATCGCCGGTTGATCGCGCTCCGGTTCCGTGGCGCGGCTTGCCACTTGCTTCACCTTGCCGGTGACAATCCGCACGGGGGCCGAGTCGAGCAAGATTCTGACGGACTCGCCCGGTTGCACCTCGGCCACGTCGCGCTCATCAATGGTCACCAAGGCGGAAAGTTGCTGGGGATCGCCAATCGTGCAAAGCACCGTACCCGGCGTGATCCAGCAAGATTGGTTCCGCCGATCAAGCGGCGAACCCGACCATGTTGGGAGGTGAGCTTCCGCTTGTTCCGGTTCCACCCGGGGGGGTGCGATCACGGTGCCTTCGACAGGAGCGCGCAAAATCAATTCCTCTTCGCGCCGGCGGTACTGGGCGAGTTGGGCTTCGGCGTCGGCCAAGTCCGCTTGAGCCGTGGGAAGTTGCAAGGAAACGCGGTTATCGAGGGCACGCAGCGTACCCAGTTGTTGGAAGTGAGCTTGCTTCACGGCAAACTCGCCAGCATGTTTGGCAACAGCAAGCTCCACTTGCGGATCACGCAGTTCGGCGATCACATCACCCGTCTGAACTTTCGTTCCCGGTGCCACCGCATGCGCCAACGCACCGGCCACGGTCGCGTAAACTGCTTGACCATTGGCGGGGACGAACACGGCGGGACCTTGCACTGTGTGCTTAACGGGCCAAAAAAGAATCACGGCACCCATTGCGGCCAGCACTCCTGACAACATCGCCAATCGTGGTCGCCGTAGCCGCGCACTGTTGGCAGGGTTGCGGACAACTCGCCAGATTCCGATCACAGGTGGCAATGCCATTCCAACCACTGTCAGCATGGCAAGAGTGAATACCAAATTTTCCAAATGATAGGGCCGCGCGAGGGCGAAAAGCATCGCATAGATCGCCAACAACACGACGAGCGAATAAACTCGTGACAAAATGGCGTAAATAAAAAGTCGTCGTTGCTGTTGGCGGCTCAACAGGGGATCGCTCGCCAAAGGTTCGTTTAACAGCCAGCGACGCAATCGTTCGCCGAGCAGGCCTTGACCGCGGCTGGCCAAGTTAGGAATTTCCAGCCAATCGGCCAGCAGGTAGTAGCCATCAAAGCGCAAGAGCGGATTCGCGTTGATTGCCAATGTATTGATTGAACAAATGATCGCCAACCCCATGCACCAGGTGTTCAAGAGCCCTGGCTCGGTGTGCCACCAGCCGATAAACGCCACGGCCGCGAGCACAAGCTCCACGACCATCCCCGCGGCGGACACGGCCATGCGTTGCCATTTGCTCGGCAGCCGCCAGACGTCGGAGACATCGCAGTACAAGGCGGGAAAAAAAGCGAGCAGCATCACACCCATTTCCTGGCACCGCCCGCCGAAATGTTGGCAGGTGATTGCGTGCCCCAACTCGTGCAGGACTTTTACGACCACGATGGTCGCCAACCAGAGTGCCAGGTATTGGGGTTGCCAAAGTTCGTTGATCGTCGGCAATTTGGCGAACATTTCGGTTGGATGCGCTATCAACGACCAAAGTGCGTTCACGGTAATTCCCAATGCCACGAAACCGACTAGCGGAGAAAATAACCACCGTAGCTTCGTATGAACGGCATCAAATGTCGCCGTGGCATCCCAGCTTGCCACGCGAAAAGAAAGCGCCTTGAGAAAATGTTGCCAACGCTGCGAGCGCCGCCGCTCGGCAGCACGTTCCAAAAGCTGCTTCCCTTGAGCCGGGGCCGTGCTCACAAGAAGTCTATGTTCGAAGAGCTGATTGATGCCCTCTTGCAGCGCGGTGAAAGAAATCGTCCGCGGCGCGAACCGCATTTCAAACTTGCGTTTGAGCGCCGCGAGGGTGACCGGTTTCTGAAGCTCCTCGAACAAAAAATACTCAGCCGATGTGAGCTGGAAATGCTCGAGCGTAAGGGGATCTTTGAGCACATAGCTCGGTTGCCCCGCCAGGGGAACCGCCACTTGCTGTATGTCGCCGCGCGAACGGACCACGAGCGGACGTTCCACGGTCGAAAGCAAGTAGTCAGGATGGGTGGGCATGACGGTTCACCTTCAACGGACAATTTCCAGCGAACCTTGTTGCCCCGAGCGAAACTCGCCCTTCGCATTCTCCAGTTCGGCCCACACCCGCACTTGGCGCGTGACGGCATCCATCTCTGGGCTCACGAACCGCAACTTTCCGTTGGCTGTTGCACCACTTTCGCTGCGAAACACAACGTCACGCCCGACCAAATCGCTGGCCGCTTCTTCGACCGCCAGAAATCCCTCAGACCGCAAGGTTTCGACTGCCACCAGCCGTAGCACAGGGGCACCAACCTCAACCCATTCGCCAACTCGGCCGCGAACAAGCACTACGGCCCCCGCAAAAGGGGCCTCGACGCTGTGCAGTTCCAGATTCAGTTCCGCGGCGGCTAGTTCCTGCTCCTTCAATTGGAGAGCAAAGCGATCCAATTCCAGTTCGTGCTCGGCCTGCTTTTTCTCAAGCATAAGTTTCTCGACCGTGAGCCGCTCGACGTCGATTTGAGATTGCGAAATGCTTTTGGCAAATTGAGCGATTGATTCCTGTGAGCGCTTGAGTTCTGCCCGAGCGACTTCGAGCGATTTCTCGGCGTAGGCCACTTTCGTGCGATTGTTGGCCTTGGCCGCCGCTTGGGCCGCTTCGATCCGTGCCTTGGCAACCTCAAGTTCCGCCTGCCGCACATCAAGCCGGGCCAACACCTGGCCAGCCTCGACCGTGGCACCCTCTTCCACCACGATTTCGCGAAGCATCCCAACCTGTTGCGCGGGAACCTCGGCAGCGTCAAACGGGCTCAACACGACCGACTCAATCACCAGGGGTGATGCACCGCGCGCATCGGCGTCGCACAGCGCGGCCGCACAAATCAAAGCTAGATTCCAACGACATCGAACGACTTTGTACATCAAAATGTCAACCAGGAGTAAATGTTGTCCCAGGCATCGTGCAACCACACATAGCCGATCGACCGCCGGCCGCAATTTATGCGAACCGTCGCCGCCATTTGAGGCCGCGCCGCGGGCAGCGATTCTTCGTCGACGCTCACCTCCACGAGCACCTCCGGCAGTTCCTCGGCAAGCTTGGCGATGTCGAGTACCGCTGTTTCTGCGATCTCGGCGACGTGGCCGTCGTAGGTGTGTTTCAAATCTCCCGCCAATCGAAATCTCACGGCAAGCGGTTCGTCGCTGTTTTGTTCCGCCGCGATGACTTGGCCGATTCGATCTTGAGGGACGCGCGTTTCCAAATTCCAGCCTGAGCTCGTGTCGGCCACCGTAAATAAAACTTGGCCCCGCTCAACGGGCCGGGCTCGCAACAGATTTTGAACGTCGAGGGTGAGCACCATCCCCGCGATAGGGCTGCGGAGCGTGAGGGATTCGCGGCGCTGGTCGAGGATCTCCGCCTGTTGAAGCAGGCTCGCCTGGCGGAGTTCTAATTGTTTAGCTTCGGCGGAAAGGGGCAGTCGATCAGGCGTCGGCTCTTCACGCGTTTGGCGATCCGTGCGAGCCACCGCGATGGCTTCCAGCCGTTTACGGACCGTGGCCAACTCGCCTCGGACGCGCTCGGTTTCTAAGTCCAATTCTGAATCATCGAGCACGGCCAGCACGGCACCGGCTTGCACCTGTTCGCCATGTTGAACCTTGATTTCACGAACCGTGCCGTTCGTAGTCGCAAAGACATCTTGCACAACACGAGGCATAAGCGTGGCAGGGGCTTCGATTTCAAAATCAGTCGGCACGAAAATCAGCGCCAACAGCACGGCGACCACTGCTGCGCCCGCAAGTGCCAAGCGACTGAACCCCCATTTTTCCCACAAGTGTGTTGCACTCTTCGTCCAATGCGCAGCGGTGCGAATCGGCCAGCGATTCCACTCGGCCGCTTGCTGCAGCGCTGGTTCACACAAGTGGGCGAGTTCCACAACACGTTGCCGCGTGAGGGAGTTACCGCTAGAAAAATTCTCAGCGATTAAGACGGCGATTGTCTCGTGTGAATTTTGTGCGGCGCCTTTGTCCTGGCGGAAGTTGAGTGGAACGGCGACCAACCGCCGTGAATGGGAATGATCGATATGTTGTTGCAAAGCTTCCGCTACCGCAGCAGGTAATTCTGACGATTCACTCCCCTCGATATAATCGAGCGGCTCGCCCCAATGAGAAGTCACGGCAGCGAGTGACTGCAATTCCTTCACCGCATCAGCACGCGGTTCGAGCCGTTCGGCACCACTCGCGGCCAGGAGTTGCCAATCTTTGCCACGTCGCAATAGAACACTCAACCGATCCGCGCCGAGAAAACGGCTCCCTTCATTGACCAAGTCATACGCAACTTCTTTAAGCGTTGCTCCGCGATGAATTTGCCGCAAGAGCGCGAGCTCGTCGGCATGTCCCGCCTGTTCGCCGCGCAAAGTGCGTAGTTCATGGCGAAGATGAAACTCTTCCGCGGCTTGGATCACAGCCGCTAGGAATTCCTCCCAACCATGTTGCACGTCGGGACCACAACCGGAAC
The DNA here is from genome assembly GCA_041743635.1 of Bythopirellula sp. Lineage (GTDB taxonomy): Bacteria > Planctomycetota > Planctomycetia > Pirellulales > Lacipirellulaceae > Bythopirellula. Next base: position 226 of record JBGTMM010000128.1, on the reverse strand, counting down.
GCAAGAAAAGCTCCACAAGCGCCTGAGGACGTGCGGCGTCAATCCCACGAACCGCACCAATCGCGATGACTGCTGCCGTGGGATTGTTGTGTCCGGGGAGCAGCACACGTGGGTGTTCCGCAAGGCTCGCTTGCTGCAGCGCTGGTTCACACAAGTGGGCGAGTTCCACAACACGTTGCCGCGTGAGGGAGTTACCGCTAGAAAAATTCTCAGCGATTAAGACGGC
>JBGTMM010000127.1:0-2841 GCA_041743635.1 Bythopirellula sp. | reverse complement strand
TTGCGGGTTTCAAATTCATATTCGTAGCTGCCATCGAACCGCGAAACGTCGGTGCTGGTGCCCCCCATGTCGAAGCCGATGGCTCGCTCAAAACCGGCCGCGGCGGCAACGCGGGAGTAACCGACGACTCCACCCGCAGGTCCGGAAAGAACGCTCTGATGCCCGCAGAACGCTTCGGAAGCCACCAAACCCCCGGCAGAGGTCATCAAGCGAATGTGACTGCCGGGGAGCGATTCGTGCAGCTTGTCGAGATAGGTGCGCAGGACCGGGTTGAGATAAGCGTCGACAACGGTAGTTTCCGCGCGGGGAACAATTTTCACAAGTGGAGCGACTTGGCTGGAACGGCTGATTTCGGTGAAACCGACATCCCGCGCGATTTGTTCGAACAGAACTTCGTGCGCGGGAAACAAGTCGGCGTGCATCAAACAGATGGCGAGCGACTCGATGCCGCGATCGCGGAGTTTGGTGAGTTGCACGCGGATTTTACGTGTGTTGGGCCGAACGAGAACCGTGCCATCGACAGCGATGCGCTCGGCAATTTCGACGCTGCATTCTGCCAAGTGCGGAGGCTTCACAACGGTGAGCGCAAACAAGTCGGGCCGCTCTTGCGAGCCAATTTCCAAGAGGTCGCCAAAGCCTTGCGTGATGGCCAGCGCTGTGCGAGCGCCGTTGCGGGTGAGCGGGGCATTCGTCCCGCGAGTGGTTCCGAGCCGCAATCGCACGGGAGGAACAACCTTGTCGAGGGGTAAGCCCAGTAAATAGCGAATGGCGAGGACGGGGGCTTCGAAGTCGCTTGTCAGTTCATAGCTGGAGCCGGCAGGAGGCGAAGACGCAAGCGGTGGGGAGAGCTTTAATGTTCCCGTTGATGAATCAGAATCGACGACCACGGATTGGCCCGCCGATTTGCCGGCGTGGTCGAGCAAAGTAAAGCGATGTCCCACCCAGAAATCGGCTGGATCACCGATTCGCAAGGGATCGCGAACTCGCTCGGCGTTGGAATCGCCGGAGACCGATCCCTTGGTGACGCCAGAGCTCAGCAGCTTGTGCCGCAGCAGCGTGCCGTCGGGGCGTTTGGCGAGGCAGTCGGTGAACGTGCCGCCGACGTCGATCCAAAATTCCCAAGGATGCTCGGACATGGCTAAGTATTTAGTGATTTAACGGAATATCACCGACTACTAGTAAGACATGTCAAATCCTATCACAGCGGCCTGCTTGCCTCACGCGCCGCGAGCCATTTTTTGAGAGATGTTTGGCTCTCGCCAGAAGATTTGCCAGCCAGGAGGTTCTCGACGCTGATGTCTTCGTCGAGATCATCCCAATGAATGCCATGCCCTCCCCGGATCAATCGCCAGTGAATCCGTTCCTCAACCGAACCGTAAGATAACCGTGGATACCACGCGAGGGGGACCACAATGGTTCGTCCATCGGAAAGCTCCACTGAGAGCGATTCCTCGGAAAGGCGAACTTGTGTGGCGGTGGGATATGAGGTTTCAATTGTTGAAGTATTCATGCCAAGTATTCAATAGCTGCTGTTGGTGGTTACCGATAATGGCGAATTTTTGTTGATCTCTTTGGCCGCGAAACCGTGACTGTGCTGCAAGCGAACGGGGTCAAGCCAAGAGTCGAAGAGCTTACTTTTTCAGAGCATTACCGAATTTTGCCAAAAACAGAACCAGAATTTTTTCTCATGCGACTGGAAACCGATGTATTCTTTGTGCGTTTCACAAGATTGGCCAGCGTTTGTCCCGCAGGCGGAATGACAAAGAATTCCGCTTCGTCGATCACCCATGGTGTCGACCAATTCTTGCCATTCTCAAAGTTGCAAACATTCACGAACATATTGTCGAAGTACTTGCATTCCCAGCCGTAAGCAAAGCTGCTGAAGAGATGATCTTCTTCGGTGAGGTCATCAGTGCCGGCGTGGGCATAATAGTGGATGCGACCGTCGGGGGTGTACGACATGCCAAACGTCCACCAGCCATGCTCAAGAATCTTTGGCCCCGGCAGATCTTTACCCGACTGCTGCGCGCGGAACGCGATTTGGGCGAAATCCTCCTCGAACTCTTTGCTCGTCTCACTACGGAACAGAATGAAAAAGCCGGGCCAGTAGGCTTCCATTTCGCCCTTGGTGTTGAGGCCCTGGCAATCGCCACGGATGCCGAAGGAGGCGCCGGTGCGGTCTTCCCATTTCTCGAATGGCGGCAAATAGACGCGGACTGTGAAGCTGGGGCTCCAACCCACGGGAACGGTGCGACCCAGGCGATGTTTGACTCCCATCAGCAAATCATCCTGCATCTGCTTGCCGGCCAGTTCGCCGGGAATGCCGGAGAGACGGGTCCGCAGTAGCAGCGCTCCCGCGCTTCCTTCGATTCCCCCCGGCGGTGTGGCAACACGTTTGATGAGATCGGGCTGGCCGCGCATCGCACTTTCGTACCAGCGGCCATTGCGTGAGCGGCCTCCGGGTGGGCGTTGCTGTTCGTCTTGTTCGTAGCTGGCCTTCGCGCCGTTCATGGCGTAACCCCAACTTTGGTCCTCAAAATCGTCGCCCGTTTGTGAAACTTTCACGCCCGTGCCGGGCACAAAAGGTGCGTCGGCACTCCATACGTGTTGGCTCAAACAAACAAGAACCGCGATGGCGAGCGATAAGCGAAACATATAGCATCCTGCGATGAGTGAAGAAAAGAGGTGAAGGCGCGGAGTTTCCCACCGTGCAACCGCCTACTGGGAATATCGGCGATTGCTGGGTGGCCGTTCAAGTTTTACTAATCGGAAAAGTCGAGCAAGGTAAGATTTTGGCGGTAGTAGAGTGCAGCCAGTGCTATCGCTGCACATCTCGCAGGA
>JBGTMM010000126.1:0-4538 GCA_041743635.1 Bythopirellula sp. | reverse complement strand
GTAGCCCAAATAAAAAGAGTGGCTGGCATCCAGATTCTTAGGTAAACCACCATTCGGCCCGGCGGTGCGCAGCGATTCCATCAGCTCAAAAGGATCGCTGTGTCGCAAATGGAGATTGCTAGAAATTAAATGAATTTCGTTTTCGGCAACGAATACTCGATAGTTGTTGTCACGAATTTCCGCCGCCAACTTTTCGAGTTCTCCAACTGTCAGGCTATTCACTTGTTCGTCGCGCAGCATAATTAACCCTGGCTCGACATGCTTTGGCAACACCTGATTGTTTACCGCATGGTGCATTATCCGACGAGCAAGGTCACATTCTTTCACGCTCGTGCGGGCCCAGGGAATCACCTGCGTGGTGAGCACGCTGCGGATCGAGAGCTCTTGGCAAAACCCCAGCAGTAGCACGTTGATCCCTGCTGAATCGGCGTCGGTCAGTTCGGTCAGATTGCCGATACCCATTAGCATTTCCGCGTCGGGATAACGACGGCGAGTTTCCAAATATCGCCCCAAACTTTCAGCAAAACCGAAAGCAATCGGTTCCAAAATCGGATCGATCCGCAACGGCACCCCGGCCGACGCCAGTAATTCGACCGTGTCATCGAGGCCCGCGAGATTGCGGGGGTCATCGGGAATGGCCACGACTTCAATGCCCCAGTCGAGCGCCGCCTCTCGGTTCGATGAGTTGACACTTAGCACCAATTCCGCGCCAGACCGAGCGGCGGCAGCGATTTCGACAGGATTCAAGCTGTCAATTGAAACTCGCAGCCCACGATCACGCAACGTGGTCACCGCCTCCGCCACGCCCGGCCAAGTGGTGCCGGGGTCGCAGCCTAAGTCGATCACATCGGCACCATTGTGGGAATAATCTTCGGCGATGTTAATGATCTCAGCGAGCGGCAGGCGCGGGCAGTTGTTGATTTCCGCTAAGATCTCGATATCGTAAGCACCGTAGTCTACGGGCTGCGCTTCACGGGAAAAAAACTTCGGCAGTTGACGCAAATCGCGCGGTCCGCAAACCACCGGCACATTCGTTACTGCCGCAAGTGGAGAAAGGTCACCCTCGCAGTAACCTGGAATGATGATCTGAGTTGTTTGCGGAGGGACGCGCAGGTGCTTAGAGATCCAAGTCGGCGTCATCAACGCGGCCACGGTGATCGGCAGCACGTCGATGGTGTAAGAAAATCCCACTTGCCGCGATAGCTCGGGAAGCAATTGTTCCAACGCATGACGTGCGAGGCGGCCCGTGACAAAATGGATGTGCTCGTGTGCCATGGTTGATCGCCTGTTGGGCGGAATTAATTCCACCCGCTTCGATCCGCCGAGCCAGCAAAACCGCCGTCGACGTTGATGACTTGCCCGTTCACAAACGCCGCTTCGGGTGAAGCCAGAAAGCGGACAACGCGGGCCACGTCTTCCGGTTGCCCCCAACGGCCCGTGAGCGATTCGCTTTTTGCACGGGTTTGCCAGTATGCCGAAGCGTTGTCGCCCCACTTCGTTTGAATCCAGCCCGGTGCCACGCAGTTGACACGAACAGTTGGTGCGAGCGATTTGGCCAGGCTCCGTGAGAAGGCCACCACGGCTCCTTTGACGGTGGCGAAAAATTCGCCGCTGTCTCCGGCCATGCCGGTGTCTGCTTGTGACCAGCCCATGTTGATGATCGAGCCGCTGCCATGTTCTTTCATTCTCTCTCCCAGAGCTCGTGAGAGATGCACCGTACCTTGCACGTCGACTTGCCAAAGAGCAGCAAGTTTTTGATCGAAACTCCACTGGGCAGCCTCACCAGTAAGAACGTCAACCCCCGCATTGTTCACTAGAACGTCGAGCGGGCTTATCTGCCACACACTGTCAATGAAGTTTTCTCTTGCAGAGGAGTCTGCCAGATCACAGATGACAACTTCGACCGTAACATTTTTCTGCTGTAACTCTATAGCGAGTTTTTCCGCTTGTTCTCTATGGCGATTGCCATGGAGGATGAGATTCGCACCCGCGGCAGCCAAATCCCGGGCGATGGCCGTGCCAATGGCCCCGGAACTGCCTGTGACCAGGGCCCATTTTCCCGAGAGCGCTTGTGAAATTCCCGACGACATCGCGGTCCAAGTGTTAAGCGAAGAAAAAAAACCTATCATCGGTTGTAGTTTCCGTCAAAGCGAGACGCAACCGAGGAACCTGTGTTGTCACCTCAGGACGTGATTTCTAACATAGGTAAGGTCTGGAAACAGCGGTGCAGTAAAAGAGGAAGTCATGGCGGTTGGTGATATTCAACAAATCTGGTCGACGAAACCTGCTTATGTGCGTTTACGACTTTTTCCTCTGATTTGGCTCGTATTGACGGCGGGAATCACCCTGGCCGTTCAATGCAGTGGGCAAGATCAAGACATCAAGAACACGCTGTTAATGCTGGGGTTCGGCGTCTTCTTTCTCGGATTCTCGACATGGACGCTCTTTTGCAGCGGACTTCCTCGAAAACAACGGTTTGCCAGTGGTTTGATTCCGTGGGGGATGGCAATCGCCTTTTTTTCCATGATTGAGCTCGTCAATAATGGCGATGTGGGATTTGTGGGCTGGCAATGGCGGTGGGGAGCCAAACCTGGCGAGAACCTTGAATTTCCGGTCCAGTCCAACCAAGTCATTGCCGAGTGGCAAACAACTCCTCACGATTATCCTCGATTCTTGGGGAACGGCTATTGGGCCGAGGTTGCAGCAGTGGAATTGGCGACCGATTGGTCGAGGAACGCTCCAGTGGAAAAATGGCGGTGCGAAGTTGGTGCCGGCTGGTCCGGCTTTGCCTTGGTCGGTGACTATGCATTCACGCAAGAACAACGGGGCAATCAAGAGCTAGTCGTTTGTTATCGCATCAACACAACCAATCCGGAGGGCGAAACCGTTTGGACTCATGCGGATCCGGTGCGGTTTGAGCCAAGTGGAGCGGGAGCCTTGGGCGGAGTTGGCCCGCGCGCGACGCCAACCGTTCACGACGGCAAAGTTTATACCATGGGTGCCACGGGGATTCTTAATTGCCTTGATGCACGTTCGGGGAAAGTGCGGTGGAAGCACGATACCTTGGTGGAAGCCGAGACCGCGAACATTATGTGGGGCAAGGCCAATTCGCCTCTGATTGTAGAACAAGCCACGCACCCAACTCTTGCCGTGGTGAGCGTCGGCGCGCCAACAGGGTCGCTTGTCGCTTACGATGCGGAATCAGGTCAGCAAGTTTGGTCCGCGGGTACTAATCGGTCTTCTTATGCGAGTCCCGTGTTTACCCAGTTGCTAGGCGAGCGATTGATTTTGAGCATTAACGAAGATCTTATCACCGCGCATCGCGTTGTGGATGGTGAGATCGTGTGGGAATACGATTGGCCGGGCAATAGCGACAGCGACGCAACAGCCTCGCAGCCGATTCCCCTGCCGGGCGATCAACTGTTTCTTTCCAAGGGTTACGGTCTCGGCTCGTCACTGTTGCAGATGTCGCGCGATGAAAGCGGTAAGATTGTCGAGGAGCCCCTTTGGAATCCGCCAATTCGGCAGGTGATGAAAACGAAATTGGGAAACGTCGTGATCCGCGATGGCTATGTCTACGGACTCGATGGCGGTATCTTGCAGTGCATTGATTTGGCGGAAGGCAAAAACCAATGGAAAAAACGTCGGCTGCCGGCGATTGGCCATGGGCAAATCATGTTGATCGGCAGCACGCTGCTCGTGCTCTCAGAATCTGGTGAACTGATCCTGGTCGAACCGACTCCCGAGGAATACCGAGAGCTTGCCGCCATGCGGGTTTTTCCTGCCGATCAGGTCACCTGGAACAATCCGGCCTTCAGTTCGCCGTACTTGCTCTTGCGAAACGCGGACCAAGCAGTCTGTTTGCAGATGCCGCTGGCCAACGGTTCGCAGGTCGATGAGCCTGTCGCCACCGCGCAGCGGTGAGTTCTATTTCGGCGCATTATCCAAGAGCCAGTTTTCCAGAATCACGTGCTTGACGTAGGGCGCCCGGAGTAGATTAGTCCGCCCCGGCAGTAATCCCGCCAACCAGGAATGTCGGGCGATTCCCGAGACGGCACGCATGCTCAGACTACTGAACGAACGGCCCAGGGTCTGCTCACGCACGTTCTCGCTGAGCCGTGTGAATGTGGCCAGAATCAAATTTGGCTCGGGACCCACGTGAATCACGGTCTCGATTCCGGAGGCTAAGCAATGGTCAACCGCATCCCAAAGTCGTTGGGGTTGATCAACCCATTGGCGGAGAATCTCGCGTGGTGAGGTGTCGTTGTAGCTTTGTTTGCCGGTCACGAGCGAAACCACTGGGGGAGAAGGCGGGGTGTTGCCGCCGGGCAAGGTTGCCAACATCACGGCGGCCCGGTCGGGAATGTTTCGTTGGCGGGCAATCGGCGTGTGCAAGGGCGGCCAACAATCTTCGTTGATGCGCAGTTGGGCGCGATGCGGCAAGGAGTTCTTCATCAATTCGCGAAAATGGGGAATCGTGTCACGTTGACCTAGCAAGAGATAGGTATTCGGCGAGAGAATTGAAGAAACGCCGATCG
>JBGTMM010000125.1:0-1948 GCA_041743635.1 Bythopirellula sp. | reverse complement strand
ACAGCTCCAGCCGCAACCGGGAGCCCCGCCAGTTGCGATAGAGGCCGCTCACTTCCGAGGCGATCAGATGCACCAGCAAGGTCGCGGCACAGATGACGGCGAGGTCCTGACCTGTTGAGCCGTAGGTGTATTCGAGTGCTAACATGGCACCGGCAAAGATCGCCATGGCATCGATGAGGCGGTACACGATGCCCAAAATCGAACGATGTGTTCGCAACTGATAATCCGTCGAAGCAGCCACGGCTTGGTTCCCGAATCAAGGTTTACATTTTAGGGGTGTTGAGAAGGATTTCGTCGCTGGCAAAATCTTGCCGCGGGGTCGTGCAAGTTTACTTTCCCTTTTAGCAGTCGGTCGGGTGATTATCTGCAAGGCTTGGCACGTTGCAAAAAAGCAACATTTCATCTGAAATGGGGAACTTTGGAACCGCAGTCGCGTCAAATTCGCTGTCGGACAACGCTTGTCGTGGACTCGGGTGGACCAGCGGGGGCAATCTGGCATAGAACACACGTTGCGCACCTTACGTAATTGGGGCAGCGACAGTAGGAAATATTCCGAGATGAGGCATCATGATGAATGTGTTTGCATCCTTTTGTCGAGCGCTTGCATTGTTTGGGTTGCTGCTGGCGGTAACGGCCTCGGCTCGTGCTGCTGAATCGGCGGAGCAACACAAATTAGCCCGACAACTTTTCGATGAAGGAAATTTTCAAGAAGCACTTGAAGCTTATGACAAGGTGTTGGAAAACAACTCCGCCGACGCGGCGCACTTGGTCGCCAGCGTCGAGCGCATCCTCCAGTGCTATCAGCAATTGAATCGGCTGCCAGAAACGGACGCGTTTCTCGCAGCGACGGCCAAGACCCATGCTGACAATTGGCAAGTGCTCGCGGCCGTCGCCCAAGGCACGATGAATCAGGTCCACTCCGGCACGCTGATCGCCGGTGAATTTCAGCGTGGCGTTCACCGGGGCGACACAGGGAAAGTCGTGAATTCAGAAGCGCGCGACCATGTCCAGGCACTGCAACTTTTCCGCCAAGCCTACGAGCTGCTCGCGGCGCTTCCGAAGGAACAAAAATCCGCCGAAGCGTTCGATTTTCTGCAAAACTTTGCCACAACTCTTTTGAGGGGGAATGACACGTCGCAAGCATGGCGGCTGCAAGAGCTGACCGATCTGGGTACGCTGCCCGATTACGAAGAGGGCTGGAATCAGCGGTTTGGGTCTTCCACCGGTGCGCCGGTCGGTGTCGATGGCGAGCCGGTTTTTTACGAACTTGGCACATCTTGGGACGCGGCTAAAAACGACGGCGAGAGGTGGCGATGGTTGCTGGCCGAAACGGTAAATTGGCAGCCCCAGCGGCGAGCGTATGAATTGGCCACGCGAGCAGAGTTTTTGCTCTCCCAATTTGGCGTGCAGACCCTGGTCGAGTATGGCTGGTGGTTTGGCCGGCAAGAAGTGAGTGTCGACGACGCCAAGGGTGATAACTCCAAAGAAACGGGCACCTTCGCGCTGCACACCCTGACCGAGAACGAAACGATTGCCCGCTTGGCCACCGGGATCAAGCGATTCACACTGCCCGACGAGCACAACTATATCAAGCTATTTGAGCAAGCCGCTGAAGCCGCGAAATCACTTGAAGGAGATGCTTATTTCACGCGGTGGGAAAGCGCTATCAGTTCGCTGGCCAATATCTATGAAAACCGTCGACAATATCCGCTCGCTGCCGAATATTGGGCCAAACTCTCCCAGCGTGGCCTGAATCAACAGGGAGCGCGTGATCGGTATTTGCAGATCACAGGCAACTGGGGCCGCTTTGAACTGGTGGCCTCGCAACCCTCGGGAACGGGGGCCACTGTCGATTTCCGCTATCGCAATGGCAAGCGCGTGAATTTCGTCGCCCAGCGGATTGAAGTGAAAAAATTGCTCGACGACGTGAAAGAGTATCTCAAGTCAA
>JBGTMM010000124.1:0-3131 GCA_041743635.1 Bythopirellula sp. | reverse complement strand
ATAAGTCCATTGCAAAATACCCTGGCAAGTTTTAGGGGCAATAACCTTTGTATGACGGTGCCCAACCAACATTATTTGCTTATCGCAGTCTGTGGTCGCAGGTCACCGGCTTCAATCACGAATGCCTTGGATTTGAAGCTTTTTGCGGATCGCCGGTCATGTCGGACAATGCCCGAAGGGTTCCGGTTCCATGGTCTTCACGTTACACTCTATCGCCCTAAGCCAAAAACGCGGATTTCAAGAGGGCATATGTGACGAGTTAAAAAAATCTCGGTGATAAAGTTCCATGCAAACTTCCTAAACTACGCACTTTACCTTACGCAAAGTTTCTTACGCAATTTGTCATATCCACAGTTTACTCGGTGATTCTAGAGCCAAACGCTCTCGACCCTTATCTGTCGCTTTTGCTTGTCGTCATACGATATAAAAAACATCGTGCGAATGCCATTTTTTTGCTAGCCGCAACCCATTGACACTCAATCTGACCATGTTATTTTGTCGGCCACAGTTCGCCAACTGGCAAAGTCGGCGAAAGCCGCAGTCTTTGCCGTTTGCTATGAGTGCGAACAGAAAAGCCAGTGTGACGAGAAAGCTAAAGCAGTTGCGTGTTGCGAGATGAGTTTTATTTTGACCTCGTAATTCCTCGCTGAGCAAAAATATTTCGTCTTCCCCGCCGCTACTGACCGTCGTGGCATTGGGGACAAAACAATTTGACGGTGACACAGAGAATTGTCGCGTCGCTAGAGGGACGTTCCCTGCGGTGCCCCAGGTTTTTCTTAAGAGGAGGAATGATTATGAAGCGTGTATTGATCGTGTTGACAGCCTTGGTCATGGTGCTCACCAGTATTGCCGTGACGGATGCCGAAGCCGGCTTGTTCCGCAATCGCAAGTCCAGATGCCACAAGCAAACTTGCTGTGAGCCCGTTTGTTGCGAGCCCGCTCCTTGCTGTGAGCCTGCTCCTTGCCCATGTGAGCCCGCTCCTTGTTGCCAAGCCGCCGCTCCTTGCGGTTGCGAAGCTTCAGCATGCGGCTGCCACCAGTTGAGCCGTCGTGAAATGCGTCGCGCTCGTCGCAATGATTGCTGCGTTCAGACCTGCAGCCATTCGGCACCCGCCTGTGGCTGTCAAGCCGCTGCTCCTTGCGGCTGCGAAGGCTCGGCCTGCGGTGGTGCGGCTCCTTGCGGATGTGGTAGCGAAGCTGCCCCGATCTACCAAGAAGAAGGTGCATCGCCTGAAATGGCTCCCGAGCCTCTTAGCGATGATTCGTCCACCTGAGTAGGTTTAAATTCGATCTGATTGTTAAACAAAAAGCCGGGCCTCCAAGCGAGGTCCGGTTTTTTTGTGTGCCGCTGGCGGCTTGGCGACGAATTTTACCGCAGCAACACCACCAACATCACCAGCGCCAGCAGCACGACCATCCCCCCCAAGAACAAGGTGATGATCTTCACTCGATCATGTTTTTGTCGCTGACGCCGCAGATGAAGGCTCACCGCATCCACATCGCTCTTAAGCGGCCCCTCGGTCTGAATGATCAACGATTCTTCGACAAAGGACTTGGGCCGCGGCGCTGCGGGCGCTTCCAACACCGCGCCCAACTCGGGAAATACGTCGCTCGCTCGTTGCCAATCGAGCCAACCGGTCCGCCATACCCAACTGTCGCGATCGACTTTGCCCTCCACGATCCACGACTTTAAGAGCGACGTTGTCGCGGGACCCTGCTGCTCCCCAGCCCCGCTCCGCGCATGCCACACGTCAGTCGCCAGGCCAATTCCCGACTCGTCGGGCATGCTGATCCCAGCCAATGAAGACGGAGACGATGACGGTGGCGGCAGACTTTCATCAATCGCCTCGACCTTGCCCCAGCTTTCCACAGGCACGATAAACTTCACGTCGCAGTCGGGACAGATTCCACGCTTGCCGGCGAGGAATGATTTCACGTTCAGCTTATGGCCGTTCGGGCAGTAAAAACGAATACCCATATTGCCATCTTAACTCGCGTACCAAACCGCGAGAAGCGCCACAGACGCGCACCATAAACCGGGATATAGTGCTCTCTCGAAGAAATGACCAATGACCAAGCCTCCAATGACCAATGAATTTCCGTTGGTCATTCGGTCATTGGACATTGGTCATTCCTATCCTCGACCCCCAGCCCCTGACCCCCCTTCCCTCTACCGCAATGTCACTCCTCGCCGTCATCCTCATGGCCATTGTCCAGGGAATCACCGAATTCCTGCCTATCAGCAGCGACGGTCACCTCGCGGTCGTCAATGCGCTCTTAGAAACCCTCGGCGGCCAGCCGGCTCCTGATTTGTTGGAAGTGACGCTCGTATTACACCTGGGCACGCTCGCTTCGGTGATAATGTTTTATCGCAAAGAGTTAGTGCAACTCCTGTTTCAAGATCGCCGCGCGATTCTGCCGATTATCGTCGCCACGATTCCCGCCGTGATCGTGGGGCTGGGAATCGAAAAAGGCTTACCCGACAGCATTAGCAAACCGCTGCTGGAAAGCCCACTACTCGCGGGATTTGGCTTTCTGATTTCCGCCGGTGCGCTCTGGTGGTCGTCGCGCTTTATCCAAGGTGACATGCACTACACGGACCTCCCATTGGCCAAGGCCACGCTCATCGGCATTTTGCAGTCCATTGCCATCCTCCCCGGCGTGTCACGCAGCGGCATGACGATCTCCGGCGGACTCGGTGCCGGCCTCGAACGCAGCGCCGCCGCCACGTTTTCCTTTTTGATGGCCGTACCGGTGATCGCGGGGGCGGGACTCTTAAAAATGCTCGACCTCTACCAGCAAGGCACCACCACCACGCCCATCCCCAATCTCGCTGTGGGATTTGTCGTCTCGATGATCGTCGGCCTCGCCGCTCTCGCCGTGCTGATCCGCTTCGTCCAGGGGGGGCGCCTTAAGCTGTTCGTCTACTATCTGGTGCCGCTGGGCATCGCGGTCATCGTCTGGCAATTGGCGAAGTAACTCACTTCTGCCAAAATGGCAGCGTTCTTGTTGATTCTTTGGGTGCCCTTCAAAATTGGCAGAAGCGTCGTTTTCTGGCCGTTTTCTTAATACCTTGCCACGCCAGCACTTGCGATCCATTCGACATTTGGCCCGTCGATTGCTTTCCGCCC
>JBGTMM010000123.1:0-4318 GCA_041743635.1 Bythopirellula sp. | reverse complement strand
AGTTCTGGCTCGGGCAACGGCGAATACGGCAGCGGCGGCACCCCCGTCGCTGGCGGCAGTGGTCAAGACGAGGTGGAAACCGCTGGCTCGGGAAACAACGGCTACGCGGGTGGTGGTCAGCTGGGTGAGCAACTCGCGGGAGAGACTTCCACGCCCCCGGGCGAACCGCAAATCGGTGCTTTGGCCGGCGGCGGGTCGGGAACGGGGGGTTCTGGCGACGTCACCCAATTGGTTGAATCGAGTGGGGAAGCTGGCTCTCAATCCGTCGGCGGCAGCGAACCGAGTTTGGTGGGGTCGCGCTACGCTCAGCAAAGTGGCGCTGGCATCGCAGGTGGGCAGGGCACACCAACCAACGCCCCTTCCGAACCGCTCGACGGCAAAGATCAAGCAAAGGGCAGAGGGGGCGGCCAACAAATGGCCGGCTCGTCAGGGGGTGGTTCCGGGGGAAGCTCAGGTGCCAACTCCGAAGGTTCGCCGAGCATGAGTTTCTCCAACTCTTCGGGTCAGTCAATCGCCGATGCCCGTGGTTCGAACTGGGCAGTGGATGTGCCGCGACAAAAAGCGGTTGCCATCCGCCGACCGATCCCAGTTGCCGTGCGCGAGAACAAGATGATTTTGATGCCAACCGGCAATGCGCGACGCGGACTGGAAGCAACGGGCCAAGAAATTTCGCTCGACCAACCGATACATGACATCTCCGATAACTTTGCTAAGGCCGTTCGCGACCGAATCGAAGAATGGGGACTCGCGGGGAGCGGCATGTACTGGCGACCGGTACTGGAACTCAACGTCGAACCTGATGCCACGATGACGGCCACGCGAATCGTCCACCTGTTAAAAGACAGCGGCGTTGAAGTGCAATTGCCGCAGACCGCCAACTCGAGTGCCGGTGGTTCCACTAAGAGCGGAGGAACCATGCGATGAAAAGAATCCCCGAGATACAAGAAGAATCCGCCCAAGACTCATTTCTTGACGTGATCGCGAACCTTGTCGGCGTGATTATTATTTTGGTTATGCTCGTGGGATCGAAAGCCACGCGCGACGCGCTTAATGGGATCACTCCGCAGCAGCCACTCGTCGCAGCGGCGTCTGGGCCCGCGCACGATGAGAAACTTGTCCAAGAACTCGCTGACACGCAGAAACAGGTCCTCTCCGCGCGAACCGAGGTGGAAAAGATGGCCACGCGGTTAATTCGGATTCGCCAGGAAGCCGCCGGTTTCGACGACGAACGCGTGGCCCTGGCCATGCATAAGAGCGTGATCGAAGAAGACATCGCTCGTCGACGCCAACAACTCGATGCTGGTAAGCAAAAGGAATTCGACGTGCAGCGCCGTATTGTCGAAGCTGAAATCAAGCTTGATGAATTAACCCAACAGCAAATGGGATTACTTTCTGGTCCGGAAACCGTTGAAGAGTTGGAAAGTGTTCCCACGCCTTTGGCCCGTGAAGTTGACGGCGAAACGATTCATTTGCGTCTCAAAAATGGCTTGGTTTCCATTGTGCCACTGAACGAGCTGCTGGCCGAAGTGCAAAACCACGCCACCGACATCGGCCGCCGACTTCAATCGAATGATCAAGTCGTCGAAACCTTCGGACCAATCGAGGGCTATCGCGTGAGAATGACGGTGCTGCGAGTGAACGACCCGGGATCGATTCACGGTCCCCGCGCGGGGGAATCGCACCGCTCCACGTTTGAGCAGTTTGCGGAGATCTTGCCGACGTCGGAATCCATCGGCCAAGATGTGGAACTGGCAATCGTGCCAGGGGGTTCGCTCTATCAATATCTCGAAGCGCGCCGCCGCCAGGCCCCCGCGGTAGTCATTTGGCTCTATACGGACAGCTTTAATGACTTCCGGTTACTTAAGCGAACGCTATGGGAAATGGGCTTCTCGCTAGCCACCCGACCCCTGATGCCGGGCACGAATATCGGAGCATCGCCACACGGGACGAAAGCGGCGGCGCAGTAGCTCAGCCCTAACCGACAACTTCCAGGCTTTGCGAAGCTTTGGCCGTTTGCAAACTGGAGAGCTTGACTTCCGACATCCGTCGGCAGGCCATGGCCGTCACCTCGCGCAGAACCGCCTCGAGATTCTCGCGGGATGCTTCGGGGATGGCATCCAGCGGCGGAATGATCGGCACCTGCGGGCCATCGGTGGCTTCCAAGATTTGTAACAACGAAATCTCGTCCAACGAACGAGCTAGGGCATAACCTCCATCCACGCCTCGTGTGGAAACCAGGATGCCGTGGTTAACTAAACTTCTCAAAACTTGCAACAGAAATCGCTCCGGCATCTGGCCGTATTTGGCAAGTTGGCTGCAGGGAACGGGTAATCCCGCCGGAGCATGGGCTAGCTGCAAGACTGCCCCCAAGGCATAGGCAGATGCTCTCGACAATCTCATGAGTAAGACCCCTGAAGAAAAGAGAGAATACAACGTGGCCACGCCCGGCCAATAAACTGGCGACTACACCCTCCTTTCCTGCATGCGCGGCCAACCGCACAAAGTTTCCATGAATTAAAAAAAGATAAATTCAAGCGAACAGCGTTCGAGAGAAGACACCTGGCGCACGTAGTTTGCGCGCATAGAACTTCAAAATCAAGCTGTCCTCACGAAATCTGTGTCTCGTCGGCTGAATTGTTTTGTAGTTGAGAACGAGTATCATGACTCTGCTTCAGTGTGTTTCATGGAGAAGGAACGTTGAAACAAGAAAATTGCACCCACGACGAGCAGCGCGTCGGCGATGTTAAAGTTGGGCCAAACCCAGCGGTCGCTCGCTTGAAACAAAATCCAATCACGCACGGCATACACGGTTTCACCCGCGCGTTGCGGATTAAAGTGATCCCACGTCATGCCAGGGAGGCCGACCCGGTCGTAAAAATTCCCGATCACCCCCCCCATAATGGCTCCCAGTGCCGTGGTCAGCCAGAAGTCCTCGGCCGCGCGAAACCAAAAGAGCCAGACGGGAATGGCAATCGCGGCGATTACGGAAAACAGGGCGAAGAGCCAGACTTTCCCTTGTCCCATGCCAAAGAGAGCGCCTTCGTTGAGGCTTTTTTGAATGCCGATGTGCCCTTCCCACAACCACCATTCATCGCCGTGAAAAAACCGCGGGCTGGTGAATACCAAGTGCTTTGTCCAAAGGTCGAGCGCGCAACCCGCGAGAGCCAAGAAACAGAACCAGCAAACGCGCTGAGCGGAAATCGAGACCGCCCTGCCAACAACAGCCTGACTATTGGAGGGCGTACTCATCACATTGGAAAGGCCCGATATTTGTCGTGATTGATTCACGGTGCGCACTCTAACGCACATGCATCTAACGACCAAGAGGACTTAGTCCACAGAGTTTAGCGATTGACGTGTGCCCGTTCGATCAAACTGCCGCGATTAACCCGCCATTTCGCGGGCATCGCGGGTAGCGGCACACTTTACGCAGACCACTGTGTGGGGCAGTGCATTAAGCCGTGCCTTCGGGATCGAACCATTGCACTCTTCGCATGTGCCATATATCCCGTTCTCAATCCGATTCAACGCACTCTCGATCATGCCGAGCGTGTCTTCTTCGGTCGCTAGCAAACTCAAGGTGAATTCCTGCTCAAAATTGTCGCTTCCCAATTCCGCCATGTGAATCGGCATCGTCGAGCTTTCCGAGCCATCAGCGTGCAGCGCGGCGTCGGTCATGGAGGTCACGTCGTTACGAAGCCGCGAACGCAACAGCAGGAGACGTTCTTTGTATAGTTTCAAGTCAGCGGAATTCATCATCATTCTCCGAGGTAAGCAAACTCTCAGCATGCGCTCTGCGATAGAGACCAGACCCGTTATTTTAATAAGCCGAAATCCGCGCGTCAAACGTTTGTGGCAAACATCCCGTTGTTTTAACCCAAGTGCTGGCAATGGTTTGCGACAAGATAAGTCACCGCTTGGCGCGATTATTGTGCCGTGGTTGAGGCCTGTTGGCAGGTCGAACCTTCGTAATTCTGCAAAGACCACAACTGTTTGAAGGACTGCGGGAATCAGAGCGATTCTATAAAGAAGCAGCAAAGCAGCTCTCACACTCGTGTTCAGTTGCAGCCCACCGCCAGCAACATTAAACTGACACTAAGTTGTTTTGCTCTTTAAGCTTACCGTTGCGGTTTGGTCGCGGGCTGAGATAGGTTGCACTCTTTCCCGGCTAACTCTTTCCGCCACACAACTTGAGGAGTGGGCAATTTCTGCCGATGGTTCCGCAGCCTGCGAAATCAGTGGCTTTTCTCGCACGGCTCCCGAGGTGCTGCCGATAGAGTCGTGCGCTATTTGTTTGCGGAGTTTATGTGGCGACCTC
>JBGTMM010000122.1:0-1926 GCA_041743635.1 Bythopirellula sp. | reverse complement strand
CAACCAGTCCGTGAAAAATTGCGTGGAGCACGGGCTTTCCTGGCTCGTCGAGGCGTCGTCGGATACTTCCCGTTTGGAGCCGGCCCTTGTCGGTTTCTATCTCACCAAATTATGGTATTATGACGAATTGCTCCCCCAAACCCTGGCGGTTCGCACCCTCGGCAATGCCTGCCGGATGCTCGGTGTGCCGGCCACGGTGGCCGCTGCGACTCACCCCTAATGGTGGTCCGCTCAGTCGTGTTGCGGGAGCGCGTTGGTCTGTCTGTTGGTTCCGAGCTGTCGGTTCCAAAGACTGGGCAGTGAAATTCCCGATGGCTCGCCAGCGTCAAGCTGTTTAGAGAGCGGAGACACCAGTGGCGAGTACGCGGATGGAAACCACGCATCGGGAAAAATCAGCAAACGCCGTTGCTGCGCCTGGGGGTGGCATCGGTTCTGCCCATCTCAAGCAAAGTCCCGCCGAGCGCGAGATGCGCAACCATATCCGCCGCGCGTGTTGCTCGGCTGCGGCGCGGCTTGATCGCGGCGATGGTCTCTCCAAAGAAACCTTGGAAACCCATGCTCGCCAAGTTCTCGACAAGCTGGCGCTGCCCGAGGGTTATGTTGGCTGGACGATGGTCGTGCTGTCGAGCGAATTCTGGCGCGACCAAGTCGCCGCCGTGCCCCATTCCCGCCGGCTCTTGCTCCTGCCCCCCGCGTCCGACGAACCCTCGCTTTGCGTCTTCGCGGAACTGCGTGAGCAAGCCGTCAAACTGGGGCTCACCGTCGCCACGACGGAATCTTCCACCGCGATCATGCAATTCCTCCTCGGCGGATCAATCGACGCGATTGTCGGCGTGGCAAATTTGGACATTTTGGAAAAAGCGATCGACAAGATTCTGCTCGTCGGCATTCCAGCGCTCGCCGTCCCGCTGCTCTCCAGTGACGGCCAGCCCCCAAAATTCGATGCCGATTGGGTCCAAGAGATGCTCGAGTTGAATGCCGCACGGCAGTCGCCGGCAGCGAATTCTTACCGAGCCTTGTTGCAAACGGCTCGCGGCCTGTTTGAACCCGTGGAACTCGCCCGGCTTTTGCCGCGACAACGGAGCGGGCCGAGCCTCGCGGAAGTTAACGGCGCAGGGGCCTCGGCGCTTGATCCGCTGGCGGCCACCGAAACCATCGCTCACGATTTTCTCGCCCTGGGGGGAAAATACGCCCGGCCGTTCATCACGCTCGCCGCCTATGATGCGATGACTCATGAGCAAGGAAGCGCCAATGGCTCGCTGCCCGATGCCGTGCGGCGCGTGGCGCTTTCCATCGAGACGTTTCACAAAGCCTCGCTCGTGCATGATGACATTCAAGACGCCGACGACTTTCGCTATGGTCGGCCGTCGTTGCACCGTGCCCACGGTCTGCCCACCGCCATCAACGTGGGGGACTACATGATCGGCCTGGGTTACAGTTTGGTTTCGCGCGAATCAACGGCGCTCGGGCCGGAAGTCACCGGCGACATTCTCGAAATTCTTGCGGCCGCCCATCTTCGTCTTAGCGAAGGCCAAGGAGCCGAGCTTTTGTGGCGCGACGCCCGCAACAAACAACTCACGCCGCAGGATGCGCTCGAAATTTACGCGCTCAAAACTTCCCCCGCGTTTGAAGCGGCTCTGCTAAGCGGCTTGCGGTGCGCGGGCTCCTTGGAAAATCGCGAGGAGCCGCTCAGGCGTTTCTGCCAACACTTGGGCATTGCCTTCCAAATCCTCAACGATCTCAAAGATTGGCAAGGAGACCAGGACAATAAGCTGGGCGTGGGACTCGACACTTTGGGGGGACGGCCGACGTTGCTATGGGCACTTGCTCTGGAAGGGCTGTCTCCAGAATCTCGCCAAGAATTGCTGAGTTTGGCG
The DNA here is from genome assembly GCA_041743635.1 of Bythopirellula sp. Lineage (GTDB taxonomy): Bacteria > Planctomycetota > Planctomycetia > Pirellulales > Lacipirellulaceae > Bythopirellula. The sequence goes on along the minus strand of JBGTMM010000122.1, from coordinate 49 downwards.
GAATTGCAGGCCGTATCGGAAGCAGAAGAGAGCAAAAAAGTTGCCCGCG
>JBGTMM010000121.1:0-4421 GCA_041743635.1 Bythopirellula sp. | reverse complement strand
GAGTCTTGGTGCGCCCACTAAAAAACAAGGAAAACGCGTGTTGTGTTCACCACGTCACAAACGGGGAAACACGCGCTTATTCCATCACCATTTCGTTGTTTCGCAGTGCGGCCTGGTCGGTCAGCGTGGTGAGCCACGAGGGCGTAAGCCAGGAATTGGATTGGCTCCCCGTTGCCGATTGCTCCCCGATTCCTCCCGGGGCGGGCAACAACCAATTCGCTAGCCCCATCAAATCGGCGCTAAGCTCGGGGGCGAGTGTACTAGCACAAACTGCCAGCTTGGCGGGCAGCGAAAGTGTGACCTTGGCCCGCCGTTGCGACACGCTGAGAGTATCTGTCGCCCCGCCCGTTCGGCGCTCATCGTTAAAAGTGGGAGGGACGAACTGATGCTAAACCATGCGAACTCGGCGCGGTGCCGTCCCTTGAACGTGGCATTGCGCGGGCTTCCAGTGCGGAGCAGGCCTGGGCACACGGTGGTTACGTAAATACCGTCTTTCCGCAATTCGGCCCGCAAGCCATCCGAGAAGCCCACAAGCGCAAACTTGCTGGCCGAATAAGGTAGCAAGTGCGGCACGGCAAGCTGCCCTCCGATCGAAGCAATATTGACGATGCGGCCCGCTCGCTGGCGGCGCATGAGGGGGAGCGCTTCCTGAACGGCATGAATCACGCCCCAGAAGTGCGTGTTCATGGCCTGCTCATAATCCGCGCGAGTCAGCGAGTCCAATGGTCCCACTTGTATCACACCGGCATTATTAATTAGCACGTCGATGCGCCCAAAATCTCGCCGCACCGTCTCGAAGAAGTGGCTCACTTGTTCGTGCTGCTGCATGTCGCAGACTTGAGCGAGTACGGGCACTCCAAATTCGAGAAGTTCGTTTTGCGCGATTTCCAACTCAACTTCATTTCGAGCGCAAATGGCAAGCTTGGCACCTTCCGCGGCTAATTGCCGGGCTAACACAAGGCCGAGTCCCCTGGAGCCACCGGTAATCGCAACCACGCGACCGCGGAAATCCATGGAACGCGAATAATTGACTGCCAGCCGCCAGGCGCTATAGGCCGCGGCGACGCCCACCATTTTTCCCGCATGATTTTGCCAAAAAGTACTCATGTCAAACCTTTCTATTCATGCGGTCGGCCCGGTAATAATTCGGCACAAGAAGTCTCTTTGGACGGCAATTAAAAAAGTGGGCAACTCTTATGCCATGTTAAAAAAAAGTGTTTCCAAGACCACCTTTTTACTCGGGGGTGGCACGAAACATGCTGGTCGTTTGGTCCATGAGTGAACTTAAAGACAAAGTGGCTCTCGTCACGGGTGGCACGTCGGGAATTGGTAAGGCCGCTGCGATTCGCTTGGCAAAGGGCGGAGTACGCGTAGGCGTTCTGGGGCGTGATGACGACAACCTCAAACAAGTCGTCAAGGAGATCACGGACAACGGGGGGCAAGCATTGCCGATTGATGCTGATATCTCTCAACCCGAAGAGATGGAGCGTGCCGTGCAAGAAATCATGGCGCGTTGGAATCGATTGGATATTGTCTTCGCCAACGCGGGCATCAATGGTGTTTGGGCGCCGATCAACAAACTCGAGCCCGACGAGTGGCGAAAAACACTCGACGTCAATCTCTCCGGCACCTTTTACACGATTAAATACTGCTTTGACGCTCTCCGCCAACAGGGGGGTTCCGTGATTATCACCTCGTCGGTCAATGGCACGCGAATGTTCAGCAATAGCGGCGCGACGGCCTACGCTTGTTCCAAGGCAGGACAGGTCGCCATGGCGAAAATGCTCGCTCTGGAACTCGCCCAATATCGCATTCGCGTGAATGTGATTTGCCCTGGCATGATCGAGAGCGCTATTCACGAAAAAACCGTTCGACGCGATCTCGACGATGCGTCTGAGCCGGTGGAATTCCCCGAGGGAGAAATTCCGCTGACCGATGGTCAGGCGGGAACCGCGGAACAAGTGGCCGAGCTTGTGTTATTTCTTGCCTCGGATTGCTCAAGTCATATCACTGGAACACCAATCTGGATCGACGGCGGCCAATCTTTGTTGCAAGGCTGATTTCCCGGTTGTTCAATTATAAAGAAAAGAGGGGGGAAACATGCCGCGAGGAGACAAAGAGAAATACACGGACAAGCAAAAACGTCAGGCCGAGCACATCGCCGAGAGCTACGAAGAACGTGGCGTGAAAAAGAAAGAGGCCAAGAGCCGTGCTTGGGCCACGGTCAATGACATGACCGGCGGCGGTAAGAAGAGCGGTTCTGGGCGTGGAAAAAAAGTCGACAAATCCGCGGCCAAGAAAGGTGGCAAAAAGGGAGGTGCGGCGACGGCAGGCCGCTCTAAAGCGGCTCGCTCTGCCTCCGCGAAAAAGGCGGCAGCAACACGCAAGAAGAACGCCAAGAAGAAAAGTTGATTTTACTTGGTAAATTTGACCGGCGGGCCGGTCAGGTGAAACTCGAACGGTTCGTTCTCGTCTGGTTTCACTTCGGCGGTCAGACCGCTCGCATCGAAGGAGGTGTATTGCGGTGGTATGAGCAACGCTCCGATGGAGCGTTCACCCACAACGGGTTTGCTTTTCTCGGCAGGGCTTTGCGAGGAGTAGCAATTGACGCGGACCTTGTTGAGACCTACCGTGGCTCCGTCACCAGGCTCGAACGAGGCCACTTCAAAAGTGCCATTGGGCTGGATCTGCCCCGTGGCAGGCTGACCGCGCTCGGGCTGAAACATGATCGAACCGTAGGGCAACGGCGCGTCGTTATAGTAGACGATTCCGCGCACTAAGGACATCTCAGGTCCGCGATCACAACCTATTAGTAATAACAGCCCCAGCGGCAGGCAGAGCAACCGAAGCACTATTCGCTTGATTGCGCGGGATGGCTGGTTAGATTCCCGAAGTGTCGACAACTTCTTCCCCATTGCAGGTGGCCAAAGCTTTGTACGTGACCAAATCAATATCCTCGGCGACAACATGGACGCTCCCATCGACGTGCACCGTTTGAATAACTCCCGGATGATAACTTCCCAAGGGCAAATGGTTGAGGGGGACCGGGGTATTTTCTCGATGAACGCAGATATTGGGGGCGTTTTCCGCCACTTTCATCGCGTAGGGGACATCGCCAAAGCCGCCCAGATACCAAGGCCGCAAATTGCCTGGGATGTCCGTCGCCAAGACTTGACCAAATTCGCAGTTCACATGGACATATTCACCGATCAGCATCGTGTTGCTCTGACCATCGGAGATCTCTCCAAGCTGCCGAGCTCGGCCAACACCCGTGGGAAACGTGTTGTTAACGAGATATGTTTCCATCGTAAAAGCGCCATTCTCCGGAATCCGGCCTTCGCCAGACTGGACCGTCGGCTGTCCAGAACGAATTGCCCCGGCTACACCAGCATATGTAACTAATGCTCCTAACCGATACTCAAAATTGGGTGCCGCGGTTAAATTGACCCGTTCAAAAGGCCAACTGGGGCAAATATAGGTTTCGACCAAGTGGTCGCGGGCAGGGTCTTGAGAATAAACTCCATTTGAATCCCAATAATCTCGATCCTGGAGATTGTAAGCGGCTTGCTGCTCCATATAGGGCAAGATGTCAGAGAACACGCCCGCTTTGACCCACGGTCTCTGACTGCGTGGTGTACTCGTCGGAATTATATCCGCAACCTCGCGGCCGTAACCCATGGGAAGCTCGTTTTTAGAACCTATGTAATTTTGCACCGCGATTCCCATCTGGTGCAAGTTGTTGCTGCAACCGGCACGCCGGGCCGCTTCGCGCGCCGCTTGAACGGCGGGCAAAAGCAGCGCCACCAAGACGCCGATAATGGCGATCACAACAAGCAACTCGACCAGCGTGAAAGCGCGTGACTGGGCCGGATGACGTGGTTTGAACAAGATAAGACCCCTTCAATTACATGTCCAAAAGATACGAGGCGGGCCACAATTTCTCGGAGAATAATCAGCAAAAAAAAACCACACTAGCTACGAGGAGTTTCGTTTTCCGAGAGGCAATTTTACGTGGAGGAAAGAAAAAATTAGTCGTGGCGGTGCCTTGCTACCCCACCGAAGGCACCGCCACAAAGTCAGCAAGATTTTAACGTCGCCGCCGGCCAATCGCTCCGGCGCAAAAAACGATACTCAGCAGCAGCATGGAGGCTGGTTCGGGAACCGCATTGAGGCCTAACAGCGGTCCGCCGTAAGCCCCTTGCCATTCCGCCAAATCACCGGGGGTGAAGGGGTTCGGTGATCCGCCCCGCTGCCACAACAGGAAGTCGCGTCCATCGGCGTCCCCATCGCCATCAAAATCGCCGTCGACACCGACATCCTCACCGACCTGAAAGATGTGCACCAAGGCGTTCGATATGTCCAAGAGCGCGAGCGTCTGTGTGACCGGATCGAAATCGTAATCGAACCAGCCGGCATTCGCG
>JBGTMM010000120.1:0-2883 GCA_041743635.1 Bythopirellula sp. | reverse complement strand
AAGAGCAGCAAGTCGACGCGTTCGATCGGTTGATAACTGCCGTCGCGGCGAAACGAGGCACTCAGCGCAAGGTCGTTCAATCGCTCGGCAAGCAAACGAAACGCCCCCGGCGAGATGGTCGTGCCACTCGTCCCGTCCGTGAGATGGAGATCGCTGATGATGACCAACATGGCTTGTGCGCATCCGTGCGTACAGAGTCTATGCGTGTCGAGAGTGTCTCGACTCGTAGTTCATTTCATCGGGTCTGCTGGCGGATGAGATTGAGGATAGTTCCGATTTTGAGGTCGCTAGCAGGAACGAGCTCTCGCAGAAAAAAGGCCTGCTAGCTGGAGACTAGCAGGCCAAGGAGAGGTTGTTGGCCATTAGTCAGAATCCGAAGTAAACGCCACCGCCAACTCGAGGACCATAGCCGCCGTAGCCACGGTAATTACCGTAACCGCGGTAACCCGTTGCATAGGGCCGCGCATAGTAACGTGGTCCAACAACGGCCCCTCGTGCGACCGGATAGGGCGGGGCCAAAATTCTACGTACCGGGGCAATTCTCCGATAAGGCCAAGCATTCACTTCAGGTGTGTCAGCAATGGCGAAACCAGCAACTAAGGCCAGCATAATGGTGATTTTCTTGATCATTATCATCTCTCCTTCTAGGTAAACTTGGGAGTCTGAGCCCCGCAGGGGGTGATACGGGATCTCTAAGCCAAATGTTTTGCTGCACGGGGGTTATCGCACTTGCCATGCCGAAAGGCGAAATATAGCTAAATTGTTTTATAGAAATAGCTTATGACAAAGCATCCGACATAATTATTCTTAAGATCTGGATAGATTGTGGTCATTTTACCGACAGATCGGTCTCAGATTATTATCGAGTAAATCAAAAGTCTTGTCGGACACAAGGGTTGATGATATCATTTTGATATCAAACTTGTTGGGAGTTTTAATGGGTCAAATATTAGTACGCGGACTAGCAGACGATGTTGTGGAACGTTTGAAGGCACGAGCGGTTGCGCACGGTAGTTCCCTTGAGGGAGAAGTGCGTTCGATCTTGGAAACTGCATCCGGATTTTCGATAGAACAGGCACGCGAGGCGGCCGCGAAATGGCAGGAGCGATTTTCAGGGCGGAAGTTCACGAATAGTACTGAACTCTTGGCTGAGGATCGTAGTCGATGACCACCTACGTGGTCGATGCGAGCATCGTTGCCAAGTGGTTCTTTCTCGAAGAGCATTCCGAAGCGTGCGGACAGCTTATCTCGGCCGTGAATCAACTTCTGGCTCCCGATTTGGTGTGGAGCGAAGTCGGCAGTGTCTTGTGGAAGCGTTTCCGCCGTGGCGAGATCACGACCGAGGAAACCACGCAACTGGTGGCCGACTTTCTGCGGATGCCAATTGAAACAGTTCCCGCACATGATCTTTTGGGCTCAGCGATCGAAATCGCACTCGCCACGGGACTCACGGTTTATGATGCGATGTATTTGGCACTAGCGATCAGTCGCGGTTGTCAGATGGTTACGGCCGATGAGAAGTTGTTAAGACTGGTGGCCAAATCACCATATGCTCAAACTGTTTGGCACGCTTCGCAATTGAGGCGATGAAGTTCGTTGTCGTTAAAAACCACTCGGGCCGGCGGCCCCATTGCCGTCGGCCCGTTTTTTTCGTTGTAATCCCTTACCCTCTTCAGTTGTTCGTCGTCCTGACAGCCTCGCAGTCCTGTCTGGCGATCAAAAACTTTACGGCATAACTTAGAAACCGAACGAAACACTCACGCCGCTGCGGCCGCCATAATATCCCCCGCCGTAATAGGCTGGGCCGCCATAGTAGCCGCGATGGTAGTAACTCGGCCCACCGTAGTAATGGGCACTACGGTACGAAGGATAATAGCCATAGCCACCGTAACCGTAACCGCCATGTCCACCATGATAGTGGTGACGGTGACAACCATGACCTGCTTCGGCAGTCGACACCCCGGCGATGGCCACGGTGATCAGCGCTGCCATGCTTAATAAGACTTTGCGGAACATTGTTATCTCTCCTGCGGACGGGACCCCGTCGAGTCGCTCAGCAATCAGTTGCTCTTGAGCGCCGGGCACAGAACGGGAGCGCCCGGTTGGCATACCAGTTAGATCGCACTCAGCGTGCCAAATACTGGAGAGAATGAAAAAGTGCTGGACGTGCATTACGCTCGGAGATTCGTCGGCACAATCGTTACGCGGTAGAGTGATAATTCGCATTCGATTTGAATACAAGCGCACTCAAAAACACAACGAATTCGCTGGAAGCAAGCAGGAGTTAAAGCTTGCCCGTGCGGTGATAGCGATGCAATCAGCAAGGTCGCTGTTTCATAATTTTGAATCACCATGCAGTTGCTGGTTGATCTTGTAAATCGAGCAACGCCCAATGTGAATCGCGGATTTCTTGCGGTCCGCCGATTTTTGCAAAGACAACCATAGCTAAAGCCCAAACGATGCCCGCCACAATGCACGGATAGGAAGCCGCGTTCGCCGGCGCGGTACTGCCATAAGCCACGGCGATGAATGTGAAACCAACCACCACGGTGACAACAGCCAATAGTGTTGCCCAAACAAGAACTTGTCCCCTTGATTTCAGCGAGCCGAAGACTCCAAAGAGATGATCTCTTATCTTGTAGTAACTGATGCCCGACGCGGCGATCGAAATCGGCAAAACTATTGCGCCTGCAATGAGGGGCCGAATTGTTAGCCACACGCTATAGTTCCACCCGAATTCCCCCAAGGCAATAAATGCCACAAGCAGGCACGTGCAAAACATCAGTAAAGTTAATTGAACCGCCACGCGACTCATCCAGTTGACTGCTGTTTCCGGTGCGTGCCAACCGAAACACGATTCGAATTGATATTCCCAACGCTCAC
>JBGTMM010000119.1:0-4280 GCA_041743635.1 Bythopirellula sp. | reverse complement strand
TTTTGGTCAGGCCACCTTGTGCATCGTTGCCGAGGGTCGGCCCGTGTATGTCCGCTGTTTGAAAGATTGCGGCCTCGAGCGCACTTTGGCGACGATCGCCACCGAGCTCAACGTGACGATTCCCGAAGCTCATTTGCTGCTTGAGAAGCATGGCATTCGTCGGCCAGCCAACGAAAACATCGACGAAGTGACAGCGCTCGTGGGAGTACTGATCACTGAACCGTTGCGGCAGCTTGAGCAAGAACTGGCGCGGACCATTTCGCATATTGGCTTTCAACGCAAGGCAATCGCGCCCCAGCAACTTGTGCTCTTTGGTGGCGGCGCTCTCACGCGCGGACTTGCCCCTCATCTCACTCAGCGTCTGCGGCTCGAAACACAAGTTTGGTCGTTGGGCAAAGATCATCCCGAAGGCAACAAACAAGACTGCCTATTTGGCGCGGCGATGGCGTTGTCGGCTTTGGCCTGGGGGGAGCTATGAAGTCCTCGATCAATCTCATGTCTCTGCAAAATCGCCGCCGGGAATGTATCCGCGCGAGGTTGCGGCAATGGTGCACGGTTCTGGCCACGCTCTCAACGCTGCTCGGCACGGTTATGGCGGAACGATATTGGGCTTTTGGAACCAAGGTTCATCAGCAGCTTAGCTTGGAAGCGAAGTACGAACCGTTGGCAAATTTGAAAAAAGCCAATAAATCGTTGGCCAAGCAGATTAATGCGATTCGCAATGAAGAACAGTTCGTGCTCGCGCTCTCCGACCGCGAGCCAGCGGTCACCTTGCTAGGCGTTTTGGGCACAGCGGTGACCGCCAGCGAAAATCGCGTGTTCTTACAGAAAATCGAACTCAACAACGTGGTCGAAGACCATGCGCAAGCCTCGCGGCGGTCGGTGCTGGAACTCGCGGGGATCGCCAACAGTGGCCCCGCCGTGCAACAGTTTACCGAAACCCTGCAACAGGCGTTGTCATTCGGCAAGGTCGAAGTGACTTCAACCAAGGAATATCGTCTCAAGCAACAGTTATTGCAAGACTTTTCCTTGCAGTGCAATTTTTGAGAAGTGAGCGACGGAATGCGAAACCCTATCGAAAAACAAATCGCCATGCTCGGCGGGGTGCTTCACGGCGCGGGAGTGCTGATGGTTGTGCTGATGGTGGGTGCCTTTATTCAATTTGGATTCGTGCCGCTAGTGGACGACCAGCAGTTGTGCGATCAGCGGATCACGCAGCTCGAGTCGCTGCTCGCCAAGGCACCCCAAGTGCAAGCCGAGCACCAGCAGCGCACGGTGGAATTGGCTTCCCTGAAGGAATCGGTCGTCGAAACGCAACGCCGCTTGCCGAGCGAACTACGCGAACATGAGTTTCTTGACCAGGTCCGCGCGGCCGCCAGCAAAACCGGCATCGAATTGGGCGAGTACCACTTAGGGGCCATCGAGGAGCTTGCCAGCTATTCCAAAGCCAACCTGACGTTTGCCTGCCACGGCAGCTTTGCCAGCATATGCCGCTTCTTCAACGAAATTGACCATCTTGCCCGCATCACTGAGATTAGCAACCTGCAGATCGAGACGACGGAAAATTTTAAACGCTATCCGCTGCAAGTGACTTTTGTCTTGTACTTTGGCGGCGCAACTCACGATAGAAACATGAGAGGGGAAGTTCTATGACCGAGCGAAACTGGCTGGAGCGCAATGGCGCGACTCCCGCCAAGCTAGCAACAGTCGGTGTCCTCGTCGCGGTGTTGGGTTTCGTGATTTGGAACCAAGTCTCCGGCGGAGACAAACCGGCCATTGCGAAGAAAACTCGTCAACCGATTTCTCCAACGCAGAAAGTGACCGAGGCTGCGCCGAAGTCTGCTGCCGTCGCCACATCGGAACAGGCGGCGGCGGAGATTCGTGAGTGGCCCAAATTGAAACTGGAGAATGTTGTCAAAAACGATCCGTTCGCAACACCCATGTGGTACCTCATGGCACAAGCCGAGGAAACAGGGGGCCAGGCCGGATCACTGGTTCGTTCAGCACAAGTTCTCGAGGAATTGAAGAAACAGCAGAACAAGATTGTTGTCATCACCACGGCAGATCGCATCGCCACGATCGGCGAACAAAGCTTTCGAGTCGGCGACACAATCGAGGGATTTCAAATTAGCGAGATCACCAGAAGCGGCATTGTGCTGACGGAAACAGCTCGCTAGTTCGTTTTTTAGTAACATTGCTTATCTAATGTCGTTGTCGGGAAATCAACGTGGGTGTGTCCTCGGGCGCTGGACTTATGGTCTAGCTGCCTGGATCGTCGTTGCACCCGCGCTCGCGCCATACTCTTGGGGACAGCAATATAGTTCAGTGACTGTTGTTGAGCCCGACCCCGAATATATGGTGCCACCGCCGGTCACTCCGCCCGAGCAGGTCGTCGTTGAAAATCCTGCCGATCAACCGACTCTCACGGCACCCGCAACGGAACCAACATCGCCAGGGCCGACCTTGAGCATTGATGCGCTCCGTTCCTTGCTTCTACATCCCGCAGCCACATTGCCAGCACCCGCCGTTGCCACACCGCCAGTCGCCGCACAACAGGTCGGTGTGCCCAACGCAACCGAAAGCCCGATCAACGAAAGCCCGATCAGTCAGGGCGATGGCATTCCGGACGACGGCAAGCAGCACTTTCTGCCTTTGGGTCAACCGGTGGCCAAAGACATTGTGGTGAAGGAAGATGAAGGATTTATTTCGTTGATGGTCCGCGACGCGCCGCTGCGTCAAGTGATTGCGCTGGTTGCGGAAACGCAAAAGTTGAACATTGTCTTCGCGTCGCCGGCCGAAGTGCCGGTGACAGCTTCGTTTGATCGTGTCCCTTGGGAAAAAGCTATCGAAGCCCTGCTGTCGATCTCGGGCCATACCTGGACAATGAGCGAAGGCATTATCTTCGTGACCAGCATCGAATCCGCCGATTTTGTTTCGCCGCAGGCCGGGGGACGAGCCGTCGAAGTCTTTGAGCTGGATTTCGCCTCGGCGGTAGATGTCGACCAAGCCGTGAAAGGCATACTTTCACAAGCAGGAAAAAGTTGGATCCTGGAGAGCAGTGCCGAGGACAATCGTCGCACTCGCGAGGTGATCGCCGTGGTGGATTATCCCGCGAATTTGGCTCGCATCAGCGATTACGTTTGCCAAGTTGATCAACCGCCTCGGCAGGTCTTAATTGAAGCCAACATTTTGCAGGTCCAATTAAGCGACGACTGCAAGAACGGCATCAACTTCAACAACCTCGTAAGATTCAGCGGCAATACGATTGATTTTCGTTCCGTCGGCTTCGCCAATTCGGCGGCCTCCTCGGCGTTCTTTATGGAAGTCGACGGCGGTGCGTTGGATGGTCTGCTGGAGCTGCTAAAAACCACGACAGACGCCAAGGCCTTGGCGACCCCCAAGATTCTTGCCGTCAGTGGACAGCAATCGCATATTCAAATTGGATCGCAACTCGGTTTCCGCGTTACGACCACCACGCAGACCGGAACTTTTGAAAGCATTCAGTTCCTGGACGTGGGCGTCGTGTTGACCGTCACCCCCCGTATCACGCGCGATGGCCGGGTGCTTATGCGCGTGAAGCCCAAAGTCTCCACCGGTCAAGTCGACGCTGGGACCGGGCTGCCTTCCGAAGATACCACCGAGGTGGAAACCGACATCCTCCTCAACAACGGCCAGGGCATGGTGATCGGTGGTTTGATTCAAGAAACAGATTCGAATAACCAAACCAAAATCCCGTGGTTTGGCGACTTGCCGTATGTCGGCATTCTCTTCACAAAACGCCAGGTGCTCAAAGAACGTTCCGAGATCATCGTGACGCTGGTTCCGCATGTGTTGCCCTACACCCCGATGATCGCCGAGCGCGAGCATGGGGATTACGCGCGCACGCAAGAACGCTTGACCGAAGGTCCATTGAATCGCGTGCCGCGTCCGTACGAAGCGCGTTTGCACGACACGTTCACCAATCCCCGTCGGCCGATTCCCAACCTCTCGGCGATCCATCAAGCGAAAATTGCTGGTAACGTGTCTCTGCCATCCGAGGAAATGATCATGCTGCCGCCGGTGGAAGAGATGATGGAAGAAGAAATGCTCCCCGAAGTGGAAGGCGAGCCGATGATTGAATTCCCCGTGGAACAATCCTCGTATCTCGTGCCCGTTCAAACCCGTTAACGCAGTTTTTTCTGAGCAGCTTTTCTGAGGAGAGGACCATGCCCAATCGCTTGAACATCCCCAAAGATCTCGACGAGTTGATCGAGAAACGGGAACAAGAAGAGCGCCGCCAG
>JBGTMM010000118.1:0-2437 GCA_041743635.1 Bythopirellula sp. | reverse complement strand
AATTTTCCCGTCTGGCAGCGGAAGCGGATCATACGCTCGTGATTGCCCCCGAATTCGATGCCATTCTGACCGACACCGTGAACCTGGCCAGAAAGTCGGGGGCGCGTTTGATTGCCGCGTCCGATGAATTCATCGCGATTGCATCGGACAAACAACGTACGGCCGAGCATTTGGCCGCGGCGGGGGTGCCTGTGCCGAAGGCAATTCTGCTGGACGCCGATGCCGAAAAGTTGCCCGTTGATTTTGAGTATCCCGGCGTGCTGAAACCGCTCGACGGGGCCGGGTCTCAACACACTTTTCTCGTGACGAGCCGGTTCGATGAACCGCCCCCGTACCCTTGGCCCCGACGGCTAGAGCGTTTCGTCCCAGGCATAGCCGCGAGCGTGGCATTCCTGTGCGGCCCTGAGCATCGCGTGCCGCTGCCCGCTTGTCGGCAGCACCTCACCGACGACGGCCGCTTTGGTTATCTCGGTGGTTCGCTCTTGTGGGAAACTGACCTTGCGCAACGTGCCAGAAAGCTAGCCGAGCGCGCAATCGCCGCTTTGCCGCCGGCGCTCGGGTACGTGGGAGTTGATCTTGTCCTCGGCAAAGCAGAAGATGGCAGCGAAGACATTGCGATCGAAGTGAATCCCAGACTCACGACCTCTTACGTCGGCTTGCGGGCGATGACGCAGGACAATCTCGCGGCAGCAATACTAGAGAACGCGGCGGGGCGAGTGATAGTGCCGAAGTTTCGCCTCGATCCGTTAGAATTCTCGGCGACCGGCGCCGTAAGAAGGCCTCTGGGGTAAATCATACTCGTATTGCGCTTAGCCGGAGCACAACGTGCTCCGGGATGGCCCGGACCGCGTGGCGGTCCGGCTGGGTACTTAATCGAGAACAGCACGCATGACCAAAATTCTGGCCCTCGACATCGGCGGCGCGAACATCAAGCTAGCCGACGGACTGGGCTACGCGGCGCGTTGGCCCTTCGCATTATGGAAAACACCCGAAAGGCTCGCCGAGCAAATCACTCAATGCCTGGTCGAAGCGCCGCGCGCCGAGCGGCTGGTCGTGACGATGACCGGCGAGCTGTGCGATTGTTACGAAACCAAATCGCAAGGGGTGAAGCAAATCGTCGCCGCGACTTGTCATGCCGTCGCGGGAGCTTCCGTCGCTTTTTATCAAACTACTGGTCAATTTGTTTCCGCGAAAGAAACGATTGAGAACTACCTGCTCAGCGCCGCGAGTAACTGGCACGCCCTCGCCAGCTTTGCCGCACGCTGTTGCGAAGGTCAACCGGGACTTCTCATCGACATCGGCTCCACCACCGCCGATCTCATTCCGCTCGTTACTGGAGAAGAAGCGGCACACGGACGAACCGACACGGAACGACTCCTCTCCGGTGAATTGGTTTACACGGGCGTGGAGCGCAGCCCCGTCTGCGCGATTGTTTCGCACTTGCCTTGGCGCGGTGCAGGTTGCCCCGTGGCTCAGGAATTCTTCGCCACGAGTGGCGACGCTTATTTGGTTCTCGGAAATCTCAGCGAAGATGAATGCGACACCAACACGGCCGATGGCAAGCCATTCACGCGTGATGCCGCTCACGCGCGATTGGCACGGATGATTTGCGGGGATCGAGAGCTGATTTCGGGCGCGGAAGTGGTTACGTTTGCCGAGGCGATTCATGGGGCACAACTTGACATGCTGGAACGCGCCTTTAACCAAGTGGCCGTAGCGATGCCTGCTAAGCCGCAAACGGCTGTGCTGAGCGGCCACGGGGAATTCCTCGCGCTGAAATTGTTGGAGCGCGTCGGCTGGCAGGGTCGTATTATCCCACTCACGGAAAAACTGGGGCCGGAAGTGAGTCGCTGTGCAACTGCACACGCACTGGCAGTTGTCGCAACACAAGGAAAATAGCCGCGATGCGACGCATCGCAGGGAATGTATGTCAAAGCAAGTCACACGCGTCGTCAAAGTTGGCGGCAGCCTGCTCAACCTTCCTGACATCGGCGAGCGGGTGCGAATTTGGCTCGATCAACAACCTCCCGCGCAAAATATCTTGATTCCAGGCGGCGGCTCTTTTATCGACTCAGTCCGCAAGCAAAGCCGCGGCGATGACGCGAGCGATCACTGGTCTTGCATCGCAATTATGAATACGTTGGCATTAAACCTAACGGATATGCTGCCGGCGTCGCGGTGCATTGAATCGCTTGATCGCTTGCCCCTATCCGACGAGCCTTTCGTTTTTGCACCCGAGGTGTGGCTGAGAGACTGCGAACCATCGCTGCCCGGCACGACTTTGCCCGAATCCTGGGATGTCACCAGTGATTCCATCGCCGCGCGGCTGGCGATTTGCATGGACGCCGATGAGCTGGTGCTCCTCAAAAGCGCCGATCCGCCGAGCAGAGATTTACAGAAACTCGCGGATGCTGGTTACGTCGACAAGTTCTTTCCG
>JBGTMM010000117.1:0-1665 GCA_041743635.1 Bythopirellula sp. | reverse complement strand
TGGAACGACCCCAGCGGCGAGCGTCTCCGGCAATGGATGGGAGTCGACCGCGAGCGGTTTTATGACGAAAGTCGGATCGCCATCATTCCGATGGGCTATTGCTATCCCGGACGCGCAAAATCGGGCGACCTGCCACCGCGGTCAACGTGCGCCGAGTTGTGGCTCGATCAACTACTGGCGCACTTGCCAGAGGTGCGGTTGACCTTGCTTATCGGCCGCTACGCGCAGTCCCATTATCTGGGTCGACGCCGCAAACCGACGCTTACCGAGACGGTGCGCGCATGGCGCGACTATCAGCCGAGCTATCTGCCCCTGCCGCATCCCTCCGGCCGCAACAATATCTGGCTCCACCGCAACAAGTGGTTCGAAGCGGAAGTTCTGCCTGTGCTACGCCGCGCTTGCCGAAAGCTCCTGTTCACCTAACCACGCCTACTGCAATCGGACGTGGTTACTACCAGGTGGCTCCATTTTTCCTCGAGCCGCAGAGATGAAGAGAATCGCAAGTCCCTCGTCCGTGAGATCGTCAATGAGTCGGTAAATCTCTCGTTTGGCGGCCACGTCAATCCCGCGGGTCGGTTCGTCGAGCATGAGCACGCGGAGTTTGACTTCCAGGCACTTGGCAAACATCAGCTTTTGCTGGTTGCCGCCGGAAAGGTCCCCCACATTCATATCGAGCGACATCGCGCGCAAAACATTCTTGTTTGAGATGCCCAGTGGCTGAGCGAATAACACACCGACAAAGTCGAACGCATTGGTAGTGACCCCGCCGGCAAAGGTATCAATACCATTGCCGTTCATGCCCGCTTGGCCGTTGGCGTTGATCTGGTATGCTTGGGGCGGCAAGCTGAGACTCGCTAATTCAATCTAATTGGCAAAGCCTTAATAGCGACACTGTTTTGCGAAAATGATGTTTCGGATTGCGTCACCTCCGACAAGTGGGCTTCCGATGAAAGTCATTTTCTACTTCGTTTAAGCTTTGAGGTTTGCATCTTTACCATCTAACCGAGTGAAATAAACATAGGATGCTCACGGATCGACCTAATTTGTGCGAATGCGCCCCGGAACGGCAGCTTCTTAACATAGCGGCGTATAAGTTTGTGCGGCTAACCAGCCTTGTCGAGCGGCGGGGCCGCTTGCGCGAACTTGCTCGTGACCTGCGACTAAGCGGCACCATTCTCTTAAGCGACGAAGGGATCAATCTCTGTGTGGCGGGCGAGTCACAAGCGGTTCGCAAAATGCTTCGTACGATTCAAGAAGATGCGGAGATCGGTTTGCTGGACGTGAAGGATAGCCTGAGCGATCACCAGCCCTTCAACCGGATGTTGGTAAAAATCAAGAAAGAAATCATCGCCTTTGGCGTGCCGGGAATCGATCCGATCACTTTCCCAACCACCAAGATTTCAGCCCAGGAACTCAAATCCTGGCTCGACTCCGGAAAGCCGTTTCATTTGCTCGACGTGCGCAACAACTATGAGATCAGCTTGGGCACCTTTGAGAAGGCAATGCCGATTGGCGTCGCTCATTTTCGTCACTTTCCCACGGCAGTCGAGCAACTCCCCGACGCGCTGAAAGCGGAACCGATCGTTATGTTTTGCACGGGAGGGATTCGCTGCGAGAAGGCGGGACCCTTCATGCAGCAGGCGGGCTTCCGCGAGGTCTACCAAC
>JBGTMM010000116.1:0-8009 GCA_041743635.1 Bythopirellula sp. | reverse complement strand
TGCCGTGAAAACTCGGCAGTGGGACACTGCCGGCTAACCTTGACCCTGCGCGTAGCTTTTGCCACACTCCGCCCCCCCTTGAATAGAGTACCTGTTTCCCGAGCGAGAGGTCCCGCGATGCGTCGACACCTATTCCTATTGTTTGCGATTGGCACTTTGGCAGTTTCAGTCGGTTGCGGCTCGCAAGCCACCCCCGGTTCGACAGCCGGCGGACCTGTTCCACGTGATCCCGTCGCGCGCGTCGTTTACGCGTTTCTCGAAGCCGTTCGTTGCGGCGACACCGAAACGTCTAGTTCGCAGCTCACACCGCTCGCGCTCGAGCGCACGAACGAACTGGATTTGAACTTCTCACCCCCTGGCAGCCCTACCGCGCAGTTCCGTGTCGGTGCCGTGGAGATGATCGACGCCGAGAAGGCGGTGGTCGAATGCACTTGGACCGATCAAGATGCCGACGGCGTGCCGCGCGATGAGAAGATCACCTGGGCGTTGAAACTTAATGCGGGTGATTGGCTAATCTCGGGGATGGCCGCCGACATGGGCCCCGAGCAACCCCCCGTGGTCATGGATTTTGAGAATCCTGGTCAATTCGCCGCGCGCGGCAAGGCCCCTGCCGCTCAGCCACAACCAGGTGAGACACCACTCCAAGCCGCCCAACCTCCGCAAGATCCTTTTCGCACGGTGCCTCGCTAGAAATCGCGGTATACTTTTTGTGTCCACGCTGGACCTCTTCCTTGAGGCCGTGGATAGCCCTAATAGGGTCGCATTAATATGCCCGACATCGCCCGCTACACCAAGATTGCTCAACTGCGAAATGTGGCCGAATTGCGCCGGAGGTTTGCCGAGTTAGGAGTCGAACTACCTATCGACGAAACGATTCTGACTGGCGTGGCTGGTTCACCGCTGGCCGAACCAATCGAGATAGGCAATGTACAAGTGGGGAATCGCTGGTGCATTCATCCCATGGAAGGTTGGGACGCCAACGCCGACGGCAGCCCCAGTCAACTCACGCTCCGGCGGTGGCGGCGATTTGGATTGAGTGGCGCCAAGCTTATTTGGGGAGGCGAGGCCGCAGCGGTCCGGCCCGACGGGCGGGCGAATCCTCACCAAACCCTTGCCACCGAAACCAATCGAGCGGGACTTGGGGCCTTACTGGACGAAGTGCATCGGGGTCATTTGGAGCAATGCGGGACGCTTGAGGGCTTGCTCGTCGGTTTACAGCTCACGCATTCGGGCCGGTTTTGCAAACCTCACGACAAAAACAAGTTCGAGCCTCGGCTTGCGTATCGTCATCCTTTGTTGGACCAGAAGTTTGGCTTCAACTTGAGTGATGAATTGATTGTTTGGACCGACGAACAACTTGAAGAATTGATCGATCAATATGTTGTCGCCGCGCGCCTGGCTCAAGAAGTCGGTTATCAATTTGTTGACGTGAAGGCGTGCCACGGCTACTTGCTACACGAATTTTTAAGTGCCCGCTTTCGCCCCGGCAAGTACGGTGGTGACCTCGTGGGGCGCAGTCGGTTGATATTGGAAATCATAGGCCGCATCCGTGCGGAACTCCCCGGCTTAATAATCGGCGTTCGGCTCAGCGTGTTCGATTTTGTTCCTTACAAGACGAGTCGCGAAGTCGGGCAACCCATGGATTTCGAGAGCCATCTACCCTACGACTACGGCTTCGGAGTCGATTCACAAAATCCGCTTGCTTACGATTTGACCGAGCCCTTGCAGCTAATTCAGATGCTCGTCCAAGCGGGGGTGGCTGCGATCAACCTGAGCTGTGGAAGCCCCTATTACAATCCCCACATCCAGCGACCAGCGATCTTCCCACCGAGCGATGGTTACTTGCCCCCCGAAGATCCACTGATGGGTGTATGGCGGCAAATCGACGTGGTGCGACAATGCAAAGCCGCTGCGGGGGATGTGCCGCTCGTTGGGACAGGATATTCATACTTGCAAGATTTCCTGCCACAAGTGGCACAAGCCGTGGTCCGCGCGAAGTGGGTCGATCTCGTGGGCGTCGGACGCATGGTGCTGAGCTACCCCGAATTGCCGCATGATGTTCTCACCACGGGAAAACTCACTCGCAAGCTGGTATGCCGCACATTCAGCGATTGCACGACTGCCCCTCGACACGGCCTAGTATCGGGATGTTATCCGCTCGATGACCACTACAAGCGGTTGCCTGAACGCGAACAACTGATTGAGATTAAACAGGGGTTAGACGCCGGTCGGCCTAAACAATGACGCAACCTCCGCGTTGGCCAACAAATTGCGGAGAACTCCATTCCTGTTACAGCCTTGGCAGGGTCAATCCGCCATCGACCATGATCACATTGCCAGTTGAGTACAGCAATTCTCCCCGGGCCAACACACCAACCGCGCAGCCGACATCTTCGGGAGTTCCCCAGCGCGGCACGACAGTGAGTCCCTGTGCAATCAATTTGTCGTATTTTTCAGTCACGGCCTTTGTCATATCTGTACGGATCACTCCGGGGCGGACTTCGAACACCTGAATGTTGAATTCAGCTAGCCGTGTTGCCCACAATTGCGTGGCCATTGCCACCCCAGCCTTGCTGATGCAATACTCACCACGATTCACTGAAGCGACGGTCGCGCTGATCGAGGAAACATTGACAATAACGCCCGCAAAATTCTTGTCGGCATGGAATTGTTCTGCCATCCAACGTGCCACCAACTGCGTGAGAAAGTAGGGGCCGCGGAGATTGATGTTAATCACCCGATCAAAGCTTTTTTCAGAAGCGTCGAGTAAATCAGCCCTCACATCGGGTGCAACACCGGCATTATTCACCAAGACGTCAAGTCGGCCAAATTTTTCGCGGGTGAGGTTCACCATCTGTTCGCGACCTGCGGCGTCGGCTACGTCAGCCTGGCAATAATACACGTCTGTTCCAAGTTTTCTTAACTCGTTAAGCGTTGCGACGGTTTCGCTTTCATCTCGTCGGCCATTGACGATCAAATTGAATCCGTCTTTCGCAAGTTGTCGCGAAATGCCCAAGCCGATTCCCCGCACCCCCCCGGTCACCAAAGCCACTTTTCTTATTGAGATAGGCATGACTCACTCTGGAAAACGGGTCCGAAGAACGTGTAATACAGTTTACCCGTTGCTTCACGCAGCAACAAAAGCGCCAGTTCACGAGCGTGATAATCGCCCCACATGCTGGCTTCTCCACAGGGTATTTTGCGGTCAGGAGGGACGTAATCCCAACCCTTGGGGCGGTGATACACTGAGTGTAACAACAAACCTTCGTGATTCGGATCCGTGGACAGATATGTATCGCCGAGCAAAGTCCGTGCGACCGTAAACGCCGCCTGTCGGTAGCGCTGGCCGTCAGCAGATTCACTACGCGAGAGAAGGTAATTTCCCAAACGTAGCAACCCTTGAGCGGCTATCGTGGCAGCAGAGCTATCGACGGGTTCATGCTCGTTGAAGGGATCAGCCGGTGCCACAAGATAATTGCCCAAATTGATCAGGCCCGGGGCACCGGTATCCCAATAGGGCACACCGCAGACAGGAGTTTGTTCAATATAATAATTGCAGGTAGCGCGAGCCGCTTTCACGAACATTGTTTCGATTTCCACACGACCGCCAAGCTCTTCGAATTCCGCATCCGACCGAGTGGTAAGCCATTCTAATTCTTCGGCGAAGCCGAGCATCGCCCATGCCAATCCGCGAGTCCAGGTGCTGAACGGTGAATAACCCTGCTGCGTTGAGGGAGAACGATAGTCGCCATTGTTGGTGTTGAACACCGACTCGTGCGCGGTGCGCCCACACTGATCGTAAGCATCGCGGCTTTCGCCATACCAAATGTTGTAACGCGCAGTCGCGGTCGCGTGTTGCACAAGCCGCTGGAACAAACTAATTTTCTCGTCACGTTCGCCCATCAGCGTGTGCCCCAGTTGATGAGACAAAGCGAGTGCGCGACAAGAACGAATCGTATCAACAAACAACGATTGCGGACCATTGAATGAATAAATATATCCGCCCCCGTCTTTAGTCCGTGACCAACGTGCCGCTTGCACCGCCCCGGTGACTTTGAGCGCGAGTTCATAGTAATTTCGCTGCCAGATCTCTTCCGCCAATCTGCCTTCGTTCATCAAGCGCCAAAGATTGCCGTAAGTGCTGACGTTATTAAAGCCATGGTCATGCACACCCACGTGCGTAAGATGCGAGGCCATCTCAGTGACAATACGCCGACGACCAAGTTCCAGGTATTCTTCATCACCGGTGGCGTCGAATTGCAGAATCGCCGAACCATACCTGAACCCCTGCGTCCACTCGGTCCAACCCTTGGCGGTATAGCGTCCCTTGACCGTGAACACAGGTGAACCGTGACCAGGACCACAATTTTTCTCAATCGATCGAATGCACTGGCCCGATGCCGCCCAGAAAACTTCTAATCGCGGCAACAGATCAACTGCTTGCAGATTTTTGTTAATGTCGATCATTATTGCAAGTGTGTGGGGATTCGCGGATTAGTTTCTGAAGCCGTGAGTTAGTTTTTTATTTTAACTACAACCGGTGCTTTCGTTCAGCGCCGTTTATTCGATCACTGCATGAATGGATCAGCAGCCAAAAACTCCACCGTTTATATCCAGGGTAGCTCCCGTAATAAATCCGTCCTACTCGCCAGCGAGAAACGCCACGGCTCTGGCGACATCGGCCGGATTTCCTGCTCGCCCCAACGGAATCGCGGCGACCGTGGCTGCCGCGGAATCTGGCGTTGTGTGGGTCGCGTGAAAAGCCGTGCCGAGAATCAAGCCGGGGGCGACGGCATTCACTCTGATCCCCTGGGGGCCAAGTTCTTTGGCCAATGACCTGGTCCATGTGAGAACCGCGCCCTTGGCCGCGGAATAGGCGAGCGAACCGGCGTGCCCACCCATGCGACCCGCGAGCGAGGCAATATTCACGACGCTGGAATTCCCGCTGGCTTTCAAATGAGGCAAGGCTTGGCGAGTCACGAACATCATGCTGCTGACATTCACGTCCATGACTTGCCGCCAAAACGCGAGGTCCACATCGCCAAGTTGGCGGCGGGCGATGATATCTCCGGAATTGTTGATCAGGATGTCCAAGCCACCCAAAAAATCAACGGCCGCGCTCACCATGGCGGAGGCTTCGGGCTCGCTCGTCAAATCAGCGGCAAAGCACTCCACTCGCACACCCACCGGTGCCGCGTGCTTGACCTGACGGCAGCCTTCCGCACTCGAGCGGTAATGGATAGCCACATCGCAGCCTTGTCGCAGCAGCTCCTCGACGATGGCTCGTCCCAACCCCTGGCCGCCACCTGTGACCAGGGCTTTTTTTGATTTCAGTCGCGACATCGTGTTACGCCTCTCTATTCGGAATCTTGAAATTCTGCCAACGGTTGCAAGGGTCCCATGACAAACAGGACCAAGGCCGCCGCGATCAAGGGCATGATCCCGTAGGCGATGAAAACCAACCCATAGCCATATTGGTCGATCATTCGGCCGCTCAGCCAACTGAAAATCATGCCGCCGAAACCGGAACCCATACTTGCAAGCCCCCATACGGAGGCGACCATGTTCTTGGGAACAACGTCGGGAGGAAACGCCAACGCGTTGCTGTTGCAACCTGTGTAACCAAATGTCGCCACCGAGATCAAAGCAATGGACACCCAGGCATTCGAGGCGAGAACGGCTGGTATCGCGAAAGTCATCAGCAGGGCGAATAGTCCAAACACTGTCTTTCGTGCCAAAGAGGTGGGCATGCCACGACGGATCAATCGTCCGGTGAGCCATCCCCCCACAATGTTGCCCAAGTCCGCGGTAACGAAAGGAATCCAGGCGGTCATGCCAATTTCGGCGAGGTCAAATCCGCGCACACTTTTGAGATATTGGGGAAACCAGAAAATGTAAAAGTACCAAACAGGATCGAGAAACACTTTAGCAAGCGTCAGCGTGCCGAGAAACCTTGTGCGCATCAGGCGCCACGGCTTGGCCGGTCGCGTGGCCATCCCAGCGTGTGCCGATTGCGGGGTGTAATACACGAGCCACCAGGCGATGAGCCATACATAGCCCGCCACTCCCACCACCACGAAGGCCGTTTGCCAATTCCAGGTGAGCACAAGCCAGGTGACAAGCGGTGGTGCCACAATCGCACCGATGGCGGCGCCGCTGTTGAAAATTCCCGCGGCCAAGGCCCGTTCGTGGGCCGGAAACCATTCTGAAACAAGCTTCACGCCCGCCGGCCAGTTGCCCGCCTCACCCATGCCCAAGAGAAAGCGAAAACCGGCGAGGGACCAGGGGCCGACCGCGAAAGCATGCAAAATTCCGGCGGTGGACCACCATGCCATGCAGAGCGCGTAGCCCACCCGAGTGCCCAGTCGATCAAGCATCGGCCCAGATAACCCATTGGAAATTGTGTAAGCCAACATGAATGCCGAGAGGACGTAACCATAGGACTCGTTGCTCATCCCGAATTCTTCGCGGAGCGCAGGTGCGATGACGGAAAGCGTTTGGCGATCGAGGTAGTTGATGACCGTCGCCGCGAAGGCGAAACTGATCATCACCCAGCGCAGGCGGATCGCAGGTTCCACGGGAGATGGGGGCACGGCAACAGATCGAAGATTGGCTTCAGGGGACATGCTGATTTCCTCCCGCTGAAACCGCGTCAATCCGGCAAGGGCTTGTTTTTGGTTTCAGGCCCAAACCAGATGATGAACAGGCCGACCAGATAGATGACCGACAATGTTGCTCCCGCTTTGGGAAAGGCTTCGACCTCAATACGATCCGCGGAGATTCCGGCGGCGAAATAGGCCGTCAAAGTCGCCGTTTGGAGCGAGCCCAGCGCGGAGAGAACGCGTCCAAAATTGTAAGCGAAACCTTGAGAAGTGGCACGGATTCTGGTCGGAAACAGTTCCGGCAAATAAAGAGGAAACCAACCATAAAAGGCCGCCGTAATGCCGCCCGCCATAAATACGGAGATGAGCAGTTTTGAACCGTAGACGTCATTGGCCTGATACATGTAGATCAAGGAAATACAGGAGCCCACGCACAGCAAGGCATAAGTCATCCTTCTGCCGAGCCAACCGCCCATCAGTGCGGCGAGCATCGTGCCAATGATGGCTCCGGAAGCGGACGCGATTTGCGTCCACTCTTTCGCGTAATAGGGCCCTCCCTCGGCAGGAAGGTCCGCTGCCAGGGCAATCGCCCATTTGGGGGCCCATTGCAAAGAACCCCAAGTGCCGAGCAGCGGGATGCCGGCCAGACACGCAGCGAACAGCATCAAGCGGAGATTGCGCCGCGCGTCGCCAGGAACGATGTTTCCCGCCTGTTCGGCACGAAACAGGTACCGCATGACAGGATAGATGTAGCCAACGAGCGCCACCGCGAGTCCGGCAAATGTCACCAGCAATCGAATCGTCACAGCGGTGGAAGACAACTCCGCTTCGTCCGCGGAAAAGAGTGCGCCACGAAAAAACGGTGACCAAACCATCACTACCGAGATTGCTCCCAATGCCCCCACGACAACACCCAACAAATCTCGGGTTGCCCAATGGGAGGTCGCTCCCTGCTTCTGTGCCGATTCCCATTTGTGCGATTCCGGCACGAACAAGCGGATAAAAAACACAAGTAGCGCCGGCAGCGCACCGGCGATCATCATCAGCCGCCAGCCATCGTTGTGCAGCAAATAGTCCACCATGCTTTTCGGGGTACCGAGAGAGCTCAAGACGTCGCCAACGCCTTCGATAAAACTCACGAGCACGAGACTCAAAAGGCCCACTAAGAGCATGCCGACATTGGCGGCGGCACCGATCAAGCCGGCCAGTATCACGCGAGATTTATCGGGCCAAATTTCGGTGACGAGCGCGACCCCCAGTGCCCACTCGCCTCCCATTCCCAAGGACGCGATAAATCGTAATACCGCGATGTGCCAGGCCTCGCTGGCGAAACCGCACAAACCCGTAAAAATGGCATAGGTAAAAATGCTCAGCGACATCGCTCTCACGCGGCCAATGCGATCTCCC
>JBGTMM010000115.1:0-5549 GCA_041743635.1 Bythopirellula sp. | reverse complement strand
CCAATGATTCGGCATCACGCAATACGCACAAACCCGCATGGGCCGCACCGCGAGCGTTTCCGCCACGATCTCCTCAAAGGCGGCGTAATCGGCGTCCTTCCAGAACAACCGGTTCCTGCCCACGCCTCGATTCAAGACGTGGTAAACTAATCCACCCGGTGTGATTCGCGCGGCGCGGGGCATGACGGGAATTTAAGGCTTCGTGGTTCGTCGGTCAATATGGACCCGTCCCCTTTTATACTCGGCATCAAAAATTCACAGAAAAATATGAGGTACCAAAGACATCCTGAGGTGTCTTTGGGCCAATCTGGCTTGTGAATGGAATCATAAAATGGGTACATGCTAACTAACGTTTTTTTAAAAGGGGACAGGTCCATATTTGAATGAATCCGGACATGAAAACTATCCTCCCGGAGTGATTCGCGTGGCGCGGGACATGTCTAGAATAAGCCACCTGACTCGTCGGTCAATATGGACCTGTCCCCTTTTTCCAATATTGGACCGCAAATTTCACTGTTGCATGACAGTCACTTGCGGTTTGCGGCAATTGATAATATCCCGCTCGCTCATATGATGATTCAGGATTTGGTGCTGCGCATCCCGGCTTACCTAGCGGGCGGGCTGCCCTTTTACCGGCCAGCAAAGTCGCAAACCGACCACTTTCAACTTATACTCCGTGATATAATTGCACTTCGGCCGGCCACCCAAAATGGCCGCGGCATGCGATGCAGCATTTGGAGATTTTCCCATGAAACTGACTCCCTTCACAATAACTGTGACTTCAATCCTGTTATTTGCCTCTCTGGCTGGGGCCCAATCGTTTCCCTCACCCATTCCGATTAGCTCTCTGGAGGTCGGCATCCGCGATGTCGCGCGCCTCCCCAGTCCGGGAAGTGGCAACATGCCCCGCATGAGCGTTGCCACCCGCGATCCCCTAGGCCGGCTCATGGTCAACGATCAGCGCGGGCCGATGTATACGGTCAACGTCGATTCCGGCGCGGTCGTTGAATATTTTGATATCCGCGACTACTCCGGCGTCGGCCTCATCTCCGGCGGTGAAGTCGGCTTCCAAGGGTTCGCGTTTCATCCCGACTTTAACACGCCGGCCGCCCCTGGCTTCGGTCGGTTCTACACGTTCCATTCCAGCAACAACATCGCGCCAACTCCCGATTTTTCGCCTGGGCCAGTGATGGAGACAACGAAGCACCATGAAGTGCTGCTGGAGTGGCGAACCAACGATCCCACCGCCGCGACATTCACGCCTGCCATCCCGGCCACCCCTTATCGGGAGCTGCTCCGCTTCGATAAACGCTTTGGCAACCACAACGGCGGCAACGTCGCCTTCAACCCACTTGGCGGCGCCGATCGCAACAATCTTTACATTGCCGTGGGGGATGGAGGGAGCGGGAATGATCCCTTCAACGACGGGCAAAACACTGCGTCCGGCTTCGGTAAGATCTTGCGGATCGATCCCCTCGGCACCAACAGCCTCAATGGTGATTACGGGATCGTCGCGGACAATGTATTTGCCTCCGATGGCAATTCCGCGACTCGTGGCGAAATCTATTCCTACGGCCTGCGAAATCCTCAGCGATTTGGTTGGGATACCGACAACGGCGACCTCTACATCGCCGACATCGGTCAAGATCTTGCCGAAGAACTGAACCTGGCCGTGAACGGCGGCAACTTCGGCTGGGACGTCCGCCAAGGCTCGGGCAGCACCGTCGGCGGTTTCATCAACCCCGTCGCCGAATATCGGCATACCGTTGCGGTGGCCCCGCACCCTTCGCCGCTCCCGCCGGGCTTTGCGCTCGATAGCGATGCCATCACCGTTGGCGAAGTCTATCGCGGCACGTCGATCCCCGAGCTCGACGGCGTTCTCATGGCCAGTGATTTCCCCAAGGGCCTCATGTATTTGCTCGATGTGGACAGCGACCCCCTCGACGGCGGCGGCGAGGGACTCACCGAACTTATCCCTGTCAATGTCAGCACGGGCCAGCAACGACGCCTCATCTCATTGATCAACGCCGATCGCGCTAGTAACGGCATCGGCAACACCAGTCGCGCCGACCTGCGCTTCAGTGTGAACACCCCTGGCGAGATATTCGTCCTCAACAAGCACGATGGCGTGCTGCGGATGCTTGTGCCGCTCACCACTCCCGGTGATTTCGACGCGGATGGCGACGTCGATGGCCGCGACTTTCTCCTTTGGCAACGCGGTGGATCGCCAGACCCCTTCAGCTCCGACGACCTGGCCGAGTGGCAAACCAACTACGATCCGGGCCCCCTCACCGCAGGCGGATCGCTCGTACCCGAGCCGGCAGCAGCGCTACTGCTACTCACCGCGCTCCCCTATTTCGCGAAAAGGGGACAGGTCCATATTAAACGGATTCAAGACGTGGGCAACTAATCTCTTCCTCTCCCGGTGTGATTCGCGCGGCGGGGAGATGCCTGGAACCTAAGGCCCCATAACTCGTCAATTAATATGGACCTGTCCCCTTTTACCCCAGCGAACGGGAGTTCTTGGCACTGGCCCAAAAATCTTTGCGGAATTGGCCACCGCGACCTGCTAGAATGATGCCACGCTTATGCTGCGCGCGTTGGTTAGAAATGAGATCATCGCCGTCAACTTGGTGGCGAAAAACACACTACCACCTTTGCCAAGTTGATCCACAGACTGAGAATGACCAATGTCCAATGACCGAATGAACAATCGCTGGCAAAGCGGACAGCCAACAGCCGTTAGCTAATAGCCTTTCCCATGACCACCGCAATCGAAGTTGACGACCTCCGCACGTACTTCCACACGGAAGACGGCATTGTCCGCGCGGTCGACGGCATCTCGTTTCGCATCCCCGTGGGACACGTGCTTGGCATCGTCGGCGAGAGTGGTTCGGGCAAGTCAGTGACTTCGCTCTCGATCATGCGACTGCTAACAGCTTCTGCCCGCATCGAGTCGGGACGCATCGCCCTCCTCGGCAAAGACCTGGTAAAACTCCCCGAGCCCCAGATGCGTTCCATTCGCGGCAAGGATGTGAGCATGATCTTTCAAGAGCCGATGACCTCGCTCAACCCCGTCTATACCGTGGGGAGCCAAGTCGCCGAAGCGATCATTCTGCATCAAAAAGTTTCCCGTGCCGAGGCCCGCCAGCGGACCATCGACTTGTTCCGCGAGGTGGGGATTCCCAATCCCGAGCAGCGGGTTGATGCCTATCCTCACCAGATGTCGGGCGGACAGAAGCAGCGCGTGATGATCGCGATGGCCCTCTCGTGCAATCCGAAGCTTCTCATTGCCGACGAGCCGACCACCGCCCTTGATGTGACGATCCAGGCCCAGATTCTCGAAATCTTGCGCAAGCTCCGCGACGAGCGCGGCATGGCGATTCTCTTTATCACCCACGACCTGGGCGTGATCGCCGAGATCGCTGACGAAGTGCTCGTCATGTATCGCGGCGAAATGGTGGAACGCGCGAGCGTGCTCGACATCTTCGCCAATCCGCAGCATCCCTACACGAAGGGCTTGCTCGCCTGTCGGCCACGGCTCGATACCAAATATCGCCGCCTGCCGACGGTTGATGACTTTATGGAAGTCCACCGCATTGATGGTCGCGTCGAGCTTCGCGAAAAAAAAATGACGGACGATCGACTACGTGAACTCACCGCCGAAGGACGCGGGACGTTGTTGCCTCCGAAAACGGATCTCGCGGCGATGGGCTATTTAGAAAAAGGGGTCAGAACTATTTTTGAAAGACCTCATTCAGATTGTGGGAGTCCAATCGCAAAAATAGTTCTGACCCCTTTTTCTGCCGACACCACCGCCGTCGCCGAAGGAACGCGGCCCCTGTTGGAAGTGGAAAATCTCACCGTGCATTTTCCGGTGCGGCGAGGCATACTTGGCCGCGTGGTGGATCAGGTGCGCGCCGTCGACGGCATCAGCTTCCGCGTTTACAAGGGGCAAACGCTGGGCCTCGTCGGCGAAAGCGGCTGTGGCAAAACCACCACGGGTCGGGCGATCTTGCGGTTGATCGAGCCAACCGCTGGCAAAGTGCTGTTCGATGGCACCGACGTGCGAAAGCTAAACGGCCGGCAATTGCAACGCTTCCGCAGCCGGATGCAGATCGTTTTCCAGGATCCCTATGGCTCGCTCAACCCGCGGATGACCATCGAGTCGGCCATCACCGAGCCGATGATTATCCAGCGCCTAGGGAAATCGAGTCGCGAACGCCGCGATCAGGCCGCGGCCTTGCTCGAGGAAGTCGGCATGTCGGCGGACCATTTGCGGCGGTATCCCCACGAGTTTTCCGGTGGGCAGCGCCAACGCATTTGCATCGCGCGGGCCATTGCCGTCGAGCCGGAGCTGCTCATCTGCGACGAATCAGTTTCCGCGCTCGACGTCTCGGTGCAAGCGCAGGTACTCAATTTGCTGAACGAAATCCAGCACAAACGAGGACTCACTTATATTTTCATCAGCCACGATTTGAGCGTCGTGAAATTCATGGCCGACATGATGGCGGTGATGAACGACGGCAAGATCGTGGAGTTCGGCCCGTCGCAAGCGATCTACGCCGCGCCGCGCGAGGATTACACCCGCCGGCTAATTAGCGCCACGCCCAAAGATGATCTGGAAAATATTCGCCGGCGGGTAGCGACGCGAAATAACCGTGCGACTCGTTGAGTCGCGGCTGCTGGAGTTACTTTCCGCTCACTTCCAACACCGGAGTCGCGGCACTCGCGCCCAGTACGATGTCATTGGCGTGCCGACCGGCGGCCGCTTGGCCGTCGTCGTTGAGAAACCAATGATCGCTCTGGGCTTGGCCCTTGCAGTCTGTACAGTACTTAGAACTTAAATCTTGAAACAGCACATTCTGCCCGCAGCCGCCGTGGTTGGCGCTTTGATAGCCCGCGATCGCCGAACTTGGGGCGTCGGCCAACAACGGCACAAAGCGGCTACCGCTAAAATGGACTTGGTGAATTTGCCCGGCCTTGTCCTGATAGCCGAGGGTGTAGGCATAGTCTCCGGCCATGAGCTTGCGATGCTGCTTGCGCTCGGCGCCAGAGGCCGCCAGATATTCATCACGAGTCGGAATGCGAATCACGACGCAACCGCTGGCCACGCGCTCGGCCAGTTCCGTCGAGGGGCAGACTACCATTTGGGCAAGCTCCTCACGGGTCAGAACACCCCTGTCAGCAAGAGCAATGAGAAAGGCCCCCGCGTTTTCATCGTGGTCGATCCGCGGCAATTGGCCGTTGCGTTGCAACGAATAGTTCATCAAAGCCGCGCCGAGTTGATGCATGTTGTTCTGGCAAGTCAAGCGGCGGGCGACGTCGCGATTGACGCGCAGGGCCGGCATCACCAGGGCACCGAGCGCCGCAACAACGCAAGCCGCCGCCGTCAGATCAATCATGGACCAGCGCTTACGACCAATGAGCGGATCGTGGCTCTCACTCAAAGTTTTGGCACTCAGAGATTTGGCGCTGGCCTGGCGGCAGAGGGTTTTTGATTTTCGTATCGCTTGATCCACGAACGAGCACGTCCGGGAGACAAGTTG
>JBGTMM010000114.1:0-6953 GCA_041743635.1 Bythopirellula sp. | reverse complement strand
AATAATGACATTAACAATTTCAGCGACGTCGGTTCGGGGATCGCGCGCACATCGGCAAAGCCATCGATTTCGGGCACAAACGCTGCATCGAACGCAGTCGAAATCCGGACGATGGAAATTTGACTTAAGCCCGTGGGGCTAATGTCAATTCCCGCTCCACCGCCGGAACCGCCATAAGCCGCGATGATTTGCAGGATATTGAGTCCCGTGGGATCAAAAGCGGGATTCACGGGCTTGGTGAAATCCGTGGGCACCGAACCCACGTTCGCGGGAAACTCCTCGGTGAGGTCGCTATAACCGAGCGTGGGATAAGGGCCATCGGCCGACGCGCCAGCGATTTCAAAAAAGTTGACGCCATCGGCGCTCACTTCGACTTTGCCCCCTTCGTCGGCGACAACGCCCGTGGCCGTAAAGGTGCCGAAGTCGAGGTGGTAAAACGCGTTGCCAAAGATCAACAGATCGATGCCGTAAGGATTGTGGGGATCGTCGACCACGGGTTCAGCAAAGGCCACCGTCAGACTCCCCCCGCGACCGATGGCGACGATTTCGTCGTCGCGAAACGCGGATTGGAAGGGCGTGATCGCCCCGCCGAAGTTCGCGGGGTCGCTCGTATAGCGGGTGGGTTCGCCGAGCGCGACATTCGCATCGTTGTAGGGATTGCCGGTGACAAAGTCGTTGCCGATTCCGGTGCCGGGCACGTAGCTCACCACGCTATCGGCCCAAGGGTCGGCTTGGGCGAAGGAAGCAATCGACAGACTATACAGCAGGGCAAGATTTACAATTCGAGCAGTTTTCATGAGTTCAATCTCCAGGTGAAAAATCGAGAGCAAGGGGAAAATGCCGACCACGCAACTGCTGTGAGACAAAGACAGGCCAGTGACGTTGGTTCGGGAATAACAAGATTCAAGGCGGAAGGGGGAAGGGGGAGGGCGGAAAGAGAATTAGAACTATAGTTTGCCTGCCAAGCGGCGAGATCGCCGGTGCTCAGGGGATCTGGTGAACCGCCCCGCTGCCAGGTGAGAAAATCGCGGCCATCAACGTCGCCATCGCCGTCGAAGTCGGCGCTAGCGGAAACCTCCGCGGCGAGCGGATTTTGGGCGTAGTCTTGCTGACCAACCGCAGTGTAAGCCAAGCTATCCCAACTGCCATTGGCCAAGTTGCGTTGGGAAACGCCGCTCCCGGAGCGGGCCCAATTTCCGTCGTCGAAGGGGCTGGTGGTCGCGATGCCGTAGTTCCAAAAATTTTCGAATAACCACCCCTCCGCATACCAATCGCCGTCGCGAGCCGTCGCGCCGTCGGAGGGGACGTCATTGGAGATGCCATGTTCGTCAAACGAAGTGTTGTCGCTGAGGGAAAACAGGCCATCGTTGTTGATGTCGTAACCGAGCCCGACCACGCCAAACCCAAACCTGCTGACCGGACCCATCTTGGCGTACAACCGATCATCGGCAATGACAATTGCGGTAAGCATATCAACCCCTTTGGCCGTGCCCTCCCAGCGAAAGCCCCAGACGAGCGAGTTGTCGGTCATCGCAGCGCCTTGCCAGTCGATGGCCAGCGCCGAACGATTCGCGCCCGTGCCGGCCCAGAATTCGATGTCGTCGAGCGTGGTGATCGGGCTAGCAGCACTTTGTCCCGACATAGCTCCGAACGTGACAAGTAAAACTAACAGGCGAGCCGGAAGCGTAAGCGCCCGGAGTGCTCGGTGCGCTAAGACTCCAGGCGCTAACGCTGCTGGCTCGCCAATCGAACGTGTCGCATTCACGGTGTTTCTCCTCCACTGCGCGTGAGCAGCGCATTGAGCGTATTTTGATCGAGATCGTTGCCAAGAAACGCGACGTGCCCATCGCAAAATGTGACAAGCGCTCCACCAGGATGGGGGCTGCCGATTTCGTCGGCGATTTCATCAATGCCAAGTTCGATGTTGATCGGCGTGGATTGTTCCTGGGCAAAAATGTTGTGCCCATTCGCCCATTCCATCGTTGGTATCCGGCGCGACAACGCTTCGGCGACGATGGCCGTGTGGGCCGTGCCATCGGTGATTTGTTGCAATGACACAGGTTCGTCGTACAGCATGACGCCCAGCGAGTCATCATGAAGCGTTTGTTTAGGTGGGTCGGGAATGTCGGGGTTGCCGAAGTCCGGATGATTGCGGCCCTCGCCCTCCACGCCGTAAATGCCGCCATAATCGGTAAAGGCTAGCCCTCGCCACGAACTCGTAGTGCTGAGCAACTTATCATTCGGTGTGCTGGGGCAGAGAAAAATGGAGAGCACGACCGACCCCAATTCTCGATTTGGCGGCTCATAGGAGGGGAGGTCCAACCGATATTGTTCCCACAGCGATTCGTGTTCGATAAATGGCAAAAGTTGGACGTTCCAAGAGATCAACAGTTGCGGCGCGGCATAGCCGATGATGCCAATCGGCAACTCTTTGTGCTGCTGTTCGTAGTTGAGCAAAGCTGTGCCGATTTGGTGCAGATTGCTCTGGCAATGGGTGCGTCGAGCGGCCTCGCGCGCTGCTTGCACGGCGGGAAGCAGCATCGCCACGAGCACGCCGATGACGGCGATCACGACCAGCAGTTCCACGAGGGTGAAATCTCGCGACTTAGGCGAGAGACGCCCTCCGGGACGCAAAAATCGACAGTGCGCTTGAGCGCGGCACATCAGAGGCTTTCTGTTGTTCGCACGTCTGTCGGAAGTTCAGCGCAGCAACGCGCTATAGGTCAAAATTGGCCGACAAAAGAATGCGAACTCGCAGCGTTTTCTTTATTTACGGGGCTACCGTCCCTCGCGGAGGCCACATAAAACGCATTGGTAGGTCTTCTGACTTCCAAGCTCAAGCGAACCAAGCCTTCTCGGTCGCCCCACTTAAAAGTGGGTAACGGCCAATGGCAGACAGATTTGTTCGCTTGATCAGCTCGGTTACAGCGGCGGGGCCGTCCCGGACTAAGATTCCCGAAGAATCTGGCACCGGATTCCCTGTTGCGTCGGCCTAAGACACATTCTCAAGGCCGACCACCAACGCACGATCAATTACAGAGGGCAGTTTAGCGAATGAGGTGGGGGTTGTCAAAGGAGCGCTTCAAAAATGCGAAAAAGGCATAAACACAGGGGTATTGGGAACGTTGAGTGCATGAGTTCCCTGTTATTGCTCAGCGAAAGTCAAGCAACAACTATTTTATTACAGGAGATAGCAGAGGAAGCAAAGCGTTTGTGAAATATCTTTTCCTGGGGGGAGTTGTCAGCAAGGTCTTCCAATACTATAAATAGTATAGTATATTTGAAGTATGTGGGAGATCTACGAGCACCGTCGCATTGCGAAGCGTATCCGACAGACTCCCAAAGAAGTGCTGCAGCGCTACGAAAAGTGGAAAGATATTGTGCGTGTTTCAGGTCCGCACGGGCTTCGTCTCATCAAAGGCTTCCACGACGAAGCTTTAAAAGGCGAGTGGGCAGGTTACCGTTCGTCACGATTAAGATTGCAATATCGCGTGATCTATAAAGTTGAGGCGGCTCAGGTGCGGGTTTTTGTCATTGATCTAACTCCGCATGACTATCGAATGAGGTAACCCATGAAACGCAGTGACTTTCGGAAAGCTCGTAAAACGGTCGAAGTTTCGGTCGGTGAATCCGTCCGGATTATCCGAGAGCTACAGGAGCTAAGCCAAAACGGTCTGGCCGAGCTGACCGGCGTCCCACAATCCACGATTTCCGCCATTGAAAACGATCGCGTTAAGTTGGGCGTTGAGAGGGCGAAAGTCATCGCCCGGGCGATGCGTTGCCATCCAGCCGTACTTTTATTTCCGGGCTGGGATGTGGAAACGGAATCAGCCGCGTAGGCATCATACCAACAAAAAACCCTGCGATGCAAAACGCATCGCAGGGTGGGATTGGTATTCTTGCTGCGCGACCGACGGTCGCGGCTTTATGTTAATCCAAGAACCCGCTCAGTTCCGCGCTGCGGCTCGGTTGCTGGAGTTTGCGGACTGCCTTGGCTTCGATTTGCCGGATGCGCTCGCGGGTCACCTTGAAAATGTGGCCCACTTCTTCGAGCGTGTAGCTGTAGCCATCGCCCAAGCCGTAGCGGAGCTTGATGATCTCGCGCTCGCGGTAGCTGAGCGTCTTCAAGACCTTCGAGATGCGGGTCCGCAACATTTCCTGAGCGGCACCGATGGCCGGGCTTTCGGCGCCCGAATCGGGCAGCAAATCGCCAAAGTGGCTGTCCTCGCTGTTCCCCACCGGGCGGTCCAAACTGATCGGGTAGCGGCTCATTGCCAACACGCGGCGCGCTTCATCCACGGTGCAATCGGCGGCGCGGGCGGTTTCTTCAATCGTCGGCTCGCGGCCCAAGCGTTGCAGAAGGGCGCGCGACACGTTCCGCACGCGGCTCATCGTTTCGACCATGTGAACCGGGATGCGAATCGTGCGGCTTTGGTCGGCCACGGCCCGGGTGATGGCCTGGCGAATCCACCAGGTGGCGTAAGTGCAGAACTTAAACCCGCGGCGATATTCAAACTTGTCGACGGCCCGCATCAGGCCGGCGTTGCCTTCCTGAATCAAATCCAAAAAGCTCAAACCGCGATTGCGGTACTTCTTGGCGATCGACACGACAAGCCGCAAGTTGCCTTCCGACAAACCGCGCTTGGCTTGTTGATATTTGGAAAACACATCCCGCAGGTAATGCACGCGGTTGCGCAAGCTGGTGGGCGTTTCCTGGGTCATGCGCAGGATGTTGCGGCACTCGACCACGAGCGGCTTCCGCTCGGACAAGGGCCGGCGATCTTTTCTCATCTG
This sequence comes from Bythopirellula sp., assembly GCA_041743635.1. Taxonomy (GTDB): domain Bacteria; phylum Planctomycetota; class Planctomycetia; order Pirellulales; family Lacipirellulaceae; genus Bythopirellula. The sequence goes on along the minus strand of JBGTMM010000114.1, from coordinate 2,159 downwards.
CTCGAGCTGCTTCTTGAGCTGTTGCACGCGCGAGCTGAATTCTTCGAGCGGGGCGATCATCGCCTCGATTCGCTGGGTCCGCAGACCTAATTCCTCGATCAACATCACCGCGCGACGCCGACGGCCAGCCAGGCGACACCAGGCCATTTTACGGGCAGCGGGTTTGGCACTCTTGCTGGTTGCCACACGGTAGTCTTCTTCGTTGCGCTGCAGCAAGATCTCCAGCGTGTGCAAATTGTGCGGCAACCGGCCCAGGATTTGTTCTTTTTCCAGGCGATCGGTCACCGAAACCTGTACCGTGCGATCAAAGGGCAGCTCACCGCGATGCACGCGGCTAAGCACCTTGTAGGCCCCACGAATCACATAATCGCAGGCCAACAGCCGTTGGCGGAACGCGGTGCGGGTACGTTCAATTCGCCGCGCCAGGTTGATTTCCTCTTGGCGAGTTAGGAGCGGAATCTCGCCCATCTGCGTGAGATACATCCGCACGGGGTCATCCGACCAAGACTCAAGATCAACAGCCTCATCGTCGAACTCGTTTTCGCCCTCGACTTCTGTTTCCTTGGCGTCCGTGCCCAGCACGAGCGACAAATCGTCGTCGCTATCAACGTCGACGGTGTCGTCGAGTCCCTTGTTATCGAACTCCTTCTCCACGTCAACGACGTTCGAGTCATCATCTAGTTCGTGATCTAATATCGCGTCGTACAAAGTCATACTCCTCAGCTACAGGATGTCAGCAGGTGGTCGTCGAAAAGCCAGCGTCAGCGTTAATAGCGGCGGACAAAAATTACTTGGGTGTTTAATGGGCAAATCGCGTTATTCGTCATTCCCGCGCAGGGCTTGTCTTCGCGGAGGCGGGGGCGGGAAACCAGCGTTCGAGCCTCCACCCTGGGTTCCCGCCTGCGCGGGAATGACAAAAGATATTGGTCACAGACAACCAATTCTAACACCAATCATTTCAAAGGCTTCTGGCTTATTGAATTTGGAAAAAAATGACGTTTAAGTCAGTGGCAAGGGGCACTCGCCGCCAACATGCGCGCGGCTCAAATTACCCAATGCGAACAACGTTGCGAACTTGCGAGTTTGTCACTTGCCGGCTCGTAGAAGCGAGGACACACTTCGCGCGGTCAGTCGGGCAATTTGAAGTGCACCGACCGGTAAATCAGTCAGCGCAATCTCAATGCGCCGAATGTTTAGCCGCGAAATATGCCCACAAGCCCCTTATGAGCAAAAAAATGTTCTTTGTGGAATGTTCTTTGTGAATAAGGCCCTCGGCAATAATGGTGGCCCCATGCGTCTTGCCAAAAACCCGCGGACAACCCAGCATCACTCGAAGTACCAAACTCACCGCGAAGCAAGAAACCGCACGCATCTCGCTTCGGAACAGTGCTAACTGAAAAACAGTGCTAACTGAAAACACGGGGCTCGGACCCTAGACTCTATCAACTCGGCCAGCAGAATGTGCCCAAAGGCAATAAGGTCACTTGGCAGCTGCGGTTATCCAAGCTCAAAACAGCCTGGAGAACCTAAAGAAAACCGCCGTAGTAAGCGTCTTATTTTCGCGTGCGTCTGGCTCTTAGGGAGTGATTTGAGGGAGGGGGGAGAACCTACCGCTTTCAACCCCATAATTATATCTGAGGACAAGCGGCGGTCTAGTGCTTTTTTAACAAATTTCTTGACAAGAGTGAATTCTCATTCACTTACTAGCACAAGAGCCTAAGTTTATGCCAGCAGGAGTCGCCGGCGCTGGCATGTAAGCTGTTCGTGGATATGTACATCGGCAATTTCACCTGGGGCACACGGTTGAACTTTTCGTGATAAGCCGACCAATACTTATCAGCCCCAGCAACAACAACCAAATCGTGCCGGGTTCTGGCACGGTCACGCCAGCAGTCAGGGGGTTCAAGTTGCCCGTATATTGTCGCTGCCAAAGCAAAAAGTCACGGCCGTCGACGTCGCCATCATAGTCGGAGTCGCCGTCTTCGCGGGTGGCCTCACAGCAAATTCCGTAACCCGCTTGCCAGAGGGCGAGGTCATTGCCATCGACGTCGCCGTCCCCTTGGAAGTCGGCATCGGGCGCCAAGGGCGCGCCCAAGGTGGCGTTGCCCAAGAGCAACTGCGTGCTGAACGCCGCGCCAATCGTGTTGGTCGTGACGCTC
>JBGTMM010000113.1:0-3156 GCA_041743635.1 Bythopirellula sp. | reverse complement strand
GATCGGCGCGGTCCGTGTACCACGCAACAGAAAGCGCTGTGGCTGAGTGAGTAATCCCAGGACGCTGCCAATCACGATTGCCGCGATCAACAGCGCCGCCGTTTTGCGTCGGCTCCAATGCCCTGGTTCAAGCCGTGATTGCTCGCGCATCAACTTGCCGAGCTGCGTGCCCGCTTCGCTGCGGGAATCGCTTGTGGCGATCCATTCCACGAGCGACCACTGCTCCGGCCCCGCGGCCCAACCGGCTTGGGCCGCTTGCACGGCCAAGCCTTGCAGTTCCACGAGCAAATCCGCGGGGGTGGCAAATCGTTCGGCCGGGGGCTTGGCCATCATGCGATGCACGATCTCGCAAAGTTTTTCCGCCAACCCACTGCGTGCCTGGCCGAGCGCTGGTGGCTCGTGGTTGAGATGCTGCACCGCGATGGCTAGGGCCGTCTCCCCCCGGTGCGGCGGCTCGCCGGCCAGCAGGTGATAGCTCGTGACCCCCAGCGAATAAATATCGCTGCGGGCATCGACCGGCCGGCCTTCGATTTGCTCGGGACTCATGTAAAGGGGCGTGCCCATGGCCACGCCGACCTGCGTGAGCGTTTTGCTATCGAGGCTCAGCACGCGGGCCAAACCGAAATCGGCGACTTTCACGGTCCCCGAGGGGCTAAAAAGGATGTTGGCGGGCTTGATGTCGCGGTGGACGATGCCAACTTCCGCCGCTTTGCAGAGGGCCGAGGCCACTTGTCGCACGATGTCGAGCACCATCCCCTGATCGAGGGCCCCCTGGTGAGCGAGGATTTCCTCGAGACTTTTGCCAGCGACGAATTCCTGGGCGATGAAATGCACACCCTCCGCGTGACCCACTTCGTAAATCTGCACGATGTTGGGATGCACCAGCGACGCGGCGGCGCGGGCTTCATTGTGAAAGCGCTCGACGTAGCTCGGCTCGTGGGCCAGTCGGGCGTGCAGCACTTTGAGCGCGACTTGGCGGCTAAGCGATTTCTGCTCGGCGAGATAAACGTCGGCCATCCCGCCCGAACCGATCCGTCGCAAAACCACATAGCCCGCGACTTCGCGGCCGGTGAGGTTCTCGGTATCGGGCGAGACTTGGCTCATCGCGTTACCTGGGCCAACAATTACCGAGGGAGTTTAACGATGTTGAGCACGCGCTCGGTGGCTTCCGATTTGTTGAGCACGTAGTAATGAATCCCCGGCACGCCGGCGGCGACCAACTCGGCGGTTTGCCTGGCGGCGAATTCGACGCCGACTTCAAATTGCCCCTCGGAACCATCTTCATGCTTGGAAAGCGCGGCGAGAAAAGCGGCCGGCAACTTTGCGCCGCAGAGTGACGTGATCCGCTGAATCTGTGCGCCGTTGGTGACGGGGAGCAGTCCCGGCACAAGGGGAACTTTGATTCCCAGGGCTACGCACTTGTCGCGGAAGGCGAAAAAATCGGCGTTGTCGTAAAACAACTGGGTGATCACCACATCGGCCCCGGCGTCGACCTTGCGCATGAGATTGGCGAGGTCTTCTTCGGGACTTGGTGCTTCGACGTGAGTTTCCGGATAACCGGCGACGGCAATGCCCATGTCGGCAAATTCGCCGCGGATGAATTCCACAAGTTGGTTGGCGTACGAAAAGCCCCCCTCGACCGCGCGGAAGGCGGTTTCACCCTGCGGTGGATCACCGCGGAGGGCGACCACGTTGTGAACTCCCAAAATGCGCGCGCGTTCGAGATAAGAACGCAGTTGGTCGACCGTGCTGCCTACGCAAGTGAGATGCGTGGCGACGGGTATTTTGTACTTCTGGCGCACCGAAGAAATGACTTCCAACGTGCGATCTTGCGTCGAGCCCCCTGCCCCGTAGGTGCAGGTCATGTAGCTGGGCCTGAACGCGGCAAGCCGGTCGAGATGAAAGTCCAGCCCCAGGACCCCCGCCTCGGTCTTGGGGGGGAACAGTTCAAAGGACAGGCCGAACTTAGCCGGGCCATAGGCTTGGGCAATCGTCGTCAACAGTCGTTTCTCCCGGGGTCATCAAGCGGTGGCGTGACGGTTGTTACTCTAAATGTTGTAGCGGTGTTCCGCAATCAATGACGAACTTGCTGGCTCGTTCCGAATTAACTAGTTCTCCGGGAGAAGAAGTTCCTATGGCCATTCCTACCGAAATAATATAGGCTAATTGCGATAGCGGCGGCATCCGATAAACAAGCATTCTTCGCCTTTCCAACCCTGCGAATTTCGTACTCTGCGAGCAACCGTCGTTACTATCGGTTTTAAAGCCGCTAGTTTGCCAAAGACGCCGGCAGACACACCATTCGGCAAATTGGCCAACTTGGATATAAAAAAACCGCTAATGGACGCTAATAATCGTTGATGGGATTCGAGAAAATTCGGTAGATATTCGCTTAGTCATACAGCAAATCACGACACGAAAACTTATTCCTTGGAATTTATTAGCGCAAATCAGCGTCAATTAGCGGTGTTCTCTGTTTTTCCACATTCAGAGTTAGCGCTGTAGTGTTAGAGAAAGTGACAGTCATGAGCCAAACCGAGATCCCCGGCAGCAGTGTTTCCCAGCGTCCGCGCGATAGCTGGATGGAAATCACGCCGCAAGCCCTCTACGACAAGTTGATCACGCTGTCGCGGAACTTGTGGTGGAGCTGGCACCCGGAAGTGGTGAGTCTGTTCCGCGATCTTGATCCGGTGCGTTGGCGGCAATTGGATCACAACCCGGTGGCACTGTTGTCGGAAATGACGCCCGACCAAGTGGCCCATCGGGCAAGTGAGATGGTGCTCTACACGCGCATCAATCAGGCCCACCGCCGGATGAAAGATTATCTCAGGAACACGCAAAGCACCTGGGGCGCGCGGGAAGCGGGAGTGTTGGGCTCGATGCCGGTGGCCTATTTCTCCGCTGAATTCGGCATACACGAATCCGTGCCGATCTATTCCGGCGGCTTGGGCGTGCTGTCCGGCGATCACATCAAGAGCGCGAGTGGCCTGGGTGTGCCGTTGGTGGCGATTGGCTTGTTCTACGACCAAGGCTATTTCAAGCAGCACCTTGACATCGACGGCTGGCAACAAGAAGAATATCTCGACACGCGGGTCGAGAACCTTGCGATGGAACCGGCCCGCGACAAGAACGGCAAGCCGATCACGATTTCCATTG
>JBGTMM010000112.1:0-1886 GCA_041743635.1 Bythopirellula sp. | reverse complement strand
TCCGCGGCCACGAGAAGCGGCGAATTCAGCGCGGTTGTGTCGCCAAATTTGGATGCTCTTTATCCTGGCCTGGCGATTGATGTCACTTATCTCGCTGATGGGGCCCAACTCAAGTTTGTGCCGACGCAGACTAACATCGTCTTCGATGAATCGAGCGGTTCGAACCCAAGTTTTTTTTCCCTGAACACCTGGGAAAATACTGCCGATCCCATGCTGGATCTCATACCTTCGCTCGCCAATGATGTCACCATCACGACGACCGTCGCGGGAAACCCCGAGGTGATCGTTGCCGCCGGCAATGCCCTGGTGGCCAAGCTCACCCTGGGTGGCAGCAACAGCGAGCCTCTCACGATGCGCATCGGCAATGGCAATGCCTTGGACAATGTGGGGAATTTGTCGTCAACCACGGGCGTCGCGATTCTGGAAAACGCGACCGTCGCCATGGATCAAGATACCCTCGCGACATCGCAAGTGATTATCGACGGCGGCACGCTCGTGGGTAATGGTCTCGTGGATTTGTCCAGTCAAACCTCCGTGGGAAAACTGACCGTCACCAGCGGCACCATCAGCCCCGGGTTTTCGGTCGGCCACCTCGACATCGACGGCGATCTTAACCTGACCGCTGGCGGCGAATTGGTGATCGAGGCCACCAGCGAGACCATGCGCGACACAATCGCCGTCACCGGCGAGGCCATTCTCGAAGGCACTCTCACTCTCGACCTCACCGGCAGTAGCCTCCAAGGCGGTGAGAGCATCCAAATTCTGACAGCTCAATCCATCACCGAGGATCTCAGCTCCTTTAACGTGGTCGGCAACGACGAACTGCTTTTCTTTTTAAGAACCGAAGAGATTGATGACGACATGTTTGCACTCTTTTCGGAGGGCTTCTATGAGGGAGACATGAACCGCGGGGGGGGGCTACCCGATCTCGATGACGTGGCCGCATTCGCCCTGGCACTCACCAATCCTCGCGGACCAGGTGGCTATAGCAACACCTACGGCGGAACCTCACACGAATTGGGCGACCTCGACGACGACGGCGACTGCGACGTTGACGACATCGACGACTTCGCCGAGTTGTTGGGCATGCCGCTGGAGCAACTTGTGGAGCGCATCCAAGCTCACTCTAACATTGTGCCGGAACCGTCGACGTTGCTGCATTTGTTTTGTAGTGGTTGCATAATCTCAGCGAGACGTGGCCGGTGGTTACAGCGGGAAAAGGTAAAATAATGCGGTCCAAGCAGCCATACTTGACTTATCAATACGTTGCCGTTTGGCTAATCCGAGGTGACACTATGCAATTTCTTCTCGCCGGATTTGTGCAGCGCGTGCTTGTCGCTTTCGTTGTCGCTTTCACGGTCTGCGTTAATGCGGTTGCCATCACTCACAATTGGATAGGGTCGACGGGAGATTCTTTCGAAGATTCATCGAACTGGGCTCCGCAAGGAGTGCCAGATTTTATCGGCACTGCCGTTTTCAATATTGCTGCTTCGTACGAAGTCGATTTTTCCTCAAACCATAGCATATTTAAAACAGATGTGCAGTCTGGCAGCGTCGTGTTTGATCTCAACGGTCATACGTTTTCGACGGGCGTTCTCACCAAAGATTCGGATGCGACGTTTACTTTCCAAGATGGGACGCTCGTGATTAATGGGGCGTCTTTCGATACCGACGGAACCAACTTCGCCTTTCAGGGCTCCGCCGTCGGCCAGACAGCTACTTTCCGGGTTGATCGTGCCAATGGAGTTACTGCCGAGCTGCGAGTTGGAAATACTGGGCCTTTCGGCGCCGGGCGTTTCGAATTATTGAGCAATAGCGCAATAGATGGCTCCACTTTCACCAGCACGCTGGCCAGAATTGCCACCCAAACCGACAGCTTGGGTTCC
>JBGTMM010000111.1:0-5624 GCA_041743635.1 Bythopirellula sp. | reverse complement strand
AACAGTGCAGCCAACCAGCGCGAGAACGCCGGTAAATCACGCACTGTTGGTTCCTCCAACGCAAACAATACGGTGCCCACCCCGGTGATCCAAAAAGTGCTCCAGAGAATAACCTTGCTCGTGAGCGTGATTTGCGGCTTTCGTCCCGAAAGCGATTTCCACAGATCATGCAACACGATAAAGCCGATCGCGCCTAAGTAACTAAGCGCCGTGATGACAAAATTCAACCAAGTGTCGTCGCGAAAGTCTTCAAAACTATTGTTGTAGAGCCCAAATCCCGCGGTGCAGAACGCACTAACGCTGTGAAAGATAGCTTGCCATAGCGGTTGATCGGCCTCGCGCGCCAAAAACGTTGGATACAATGCCAAGGCACCCAAGAACTCTATCGCCATTGTGAACCAGAACACAACTTTCAAGAAATCTCTAATCTCGAACCCGGCAGGTAGAGTGAGTGTCGTCTGGGAGATCCTTTTTCGTAAGGGCGAGATGTCTCCCGAGACGGCCAGGATCGTAAAAGAACTAAGCGTCATATAACCCAATCCTCCGAACTGGATTAAGAGCAGCACGACAAATTCGCCCAAACCGTTATAGCTATCGGCAGTGCTAATCGTGGCGAGCCCCGTCGTTGAGACGGCGGAAGCGGAAATGAACAAATGGTCCAGGGACTGCAATCCAGAAATTTGGTGGCAAAAGGGGAGACACAAGACAGCCCAACCCACCAATACATACGAGGCGTAACCTAGCATCAAGAGGCGAATAGAATCAAACTTGCCAAGCAACTCAAGTATCTTGTGCATCCACCCCGTAACGTGGTTCCTACCGAAAGTCCACAGGGCAAACAAAGCCTTCCAAGATTTCATATCACGGTAACCTCGGAGCATGCGCGCACGACAACGCGCGTTTGCCGTGAGAATGCTTCACATGGTTCAGTGGGAACCAATGCTGCCGCAACGTGCGGAAGTAGAGGGTCGCCCTTCCAAATGCCTACGAGGTTAGCTGTCGGGCTAGGCCTTGAAAGTGGCCCGCGAAAAGGTTACCCATTTCGCTGCGCCCCGTCTTCGCGATAAGCGAAGAGATGGTTCCCCCGCGTCACCGTTCTTGGAATCGTCGGTGACTTAGGCTGCGCAATTCAATCTGCAGTCAATGTTGGCTAAGATGTTTTCCGTGTCAAGTGGGGTCTAAAACGAAGCTTTTTCAAGCCCACGGCCTGATGCCGAAGGTGGTCTACCCAGCGAGTGTCGGAGTCGAGCAACGCTCGGAGGATGTATCGCTAACCCAGCACACAGGCATAAAACAAGTTTAACGCACACCTAATGCTCAGCGCGCCGGACAAAAGTCGATAAACCCCAGCCGCCCTCAAGCCGCCCACAACATGCCAGGCCATCGTCATGGCCTGCGTGTTTACAGTCCGATTGCTCGGCGCACTCCCCCAATCCCGTCGGCCCGGCAACACTACCGCCCCAATTCCCGCCACAAATCACAGTTTTGATGATGACTAGGCGCCGACCGAAGCCAATGCCATGCCTCGCCAAACATTTTCCATCGAAAAATGCTTGACAATGACATTCCCGGTACTGATACTCATGGCGTTCCTTGTAAAGTTTTGTTTTTCCTCAGTTGCCCTGAGTTTACAGAATACGCCCGCAACAATTTGTTTGCCCCAGCGAACCTCGCTGGAAAAGGAGGAGCTAATGTCTAAACGACGCTTTTTCTTAATTCTGTTGTTGGTCAACACATCTATCGCGATGGCCGCACCCTGGACCGGGCGCGTTGAGGCCGCGATGATGACTTTTTGTTTTACGCCGCCGGCCACCGATCCGGATAAGAACCTCGGTCCAGGCGACGTACCCGGCTGGGGGGCTTTGGTGCTGATGTTCACTGGGCCGGTGACTTCGGCGAAGTACATGATCGATGATTCTCCATGCCCCAATTTTATGGACGTCCCCGGCTTCACGGGCCCGGCGGACACAGTCACCATCGTACCGCCGCCGGCGCCGGGATCACCTCTAGGTTACAGAATTCCGGTTGGCAAGAAGGTGACACTGATGGTCACCAGCGACGCCGAGGTCATGCTAAAACCTGGGGCGGGTAGCCCCCCAACACCCAGCTTCTGGCGATACAAAGGCAATAACGCGGATGTCCGCAATTTGCCGGCCACGGCGATACCCGAGCCGTCCACGACGATGCTTGTCATGGTTGCACTTGCCGCTCTGTTGGCTGGCAGCCGGCACGGGCAAAAAAATTTCGCACGCAGTGGCTAAAAACAGTTGTCGAGCTTGACCAGTGAATTTGCTAAGCTGACACTCGTTCGCAGCACACGACCGCCAAGTTCTGGTGTCGCAAAAAGACTTTCGCCGTTGGTTATAACATCGCCCCGGCCTGCCGCCTGGTAAATGATTTCTCGAGAACAACGTCAACGAAAGAGACCTCAAGCGACTAACAAAGCCTGAGCAAAAGCGGTCAACCGCTACGAACATGCCCGACGTGGGCGCCCACGATTTTTATTCCAAGCCGCTTGCGGCTTAGCCGGTCCGCGCGCAACAAGTCGCAGCCTCATTCGCAGCGATTGCAACTCGGCTTCGCTGTCGCACAAGGTTCGCACTTGCCGTTCGTGCATTGGCTGCCGACGAGTCCTCCCTCGCACCGCGTGCAGGCCCCGTCGCAGCAGCCATCCAGGCAAAGCTGCGGCAGGAAGCCACACTCATTGGCGAGCATTCCTTGGGCTTTTCGCAGCTCCACTTGGGCCAATTTCAACGCGACCACTTGCTCGATAAGATGCGACTCGGCCTGATCCAGGTCGGTCCGCGCCGTGCTGATTTTGAACACCGGCACATCATCCGCATCACGAGTTTTTTCCAGTTCATTAAGCCGCTTTTTCAGATCGAGCACGGTTTCTTGAGCGAGCACAATGCGGTTTTGTTGCAGGCCGATTTTGTAAGCCGCGTTTTTGATCTCCGCCGAGGCGCGGGCTTCCGTGTCTTCGTAAAAGAGTGCCAATTGCCGGCACCGCACGGGAACTTCATGCTCGTAACATTTGAGGCAGCGAATCGTGTGTATTAAGCCTTCACGCGGCTCGACCGTGCCAATCGTGGAGTCGGCGAATTTCAGCACGCCGCGCGTAACGGGCAGCGTAACCTTTTCCATGTTGCAGAGCACGATTCCCAGGCCCCGCAAATCTTGCCGGTTTTCCAAGCCGACGGCGAGTTCCCTGTCGACGTTGACGGTCTCTAATTGCGGCTGCCAATCCATTTGCGGCCAAAAGAAGCTGTGCTCGTTGAGTGGACAGCCCACGAGTGTTTGCAATTGGCCATTGAGTTGCAGCCGTTGAAGGTCGAGCTGCGCGAGTTGTTCCTCAAGATCGCGGAATTGCTTGCCGACTGTCGTGCGATCGAGCCCCTCGGGAATTTCGAGCCCCGCGTCACGCAGGTTTTCCACCCGTGTGTAGGTTTGCTCGACTTCATGCAGGGCGTGATTGAGGTGATGCTTTTGCGCTTCCAGGCCAGCGAGTTGATAAAACGCCGTGAGGGCCGCGGCGGCGGCCTCGTTTCGGATAGAGCAGGCGTGCAGTGACAACAGGTCGCGGTCGAGGCAGTAATTTTCACGGACCCCCTTCGTGTCGCACTCAATGATCACTTGGGCCCAATGGCGTTCGAGTTCCACCATGTTGGCGACCGCGGCATTGGCGGCCGCATTGCATTGGGCGGTTCCCGCGTTGAGTAGCTTGTAGGTTTCCGACGGTGAGGGCAACGGTTGCGGCACCCATTCCAGCGGTATCTCGCTCGCCAGATCCGGAGGAGGCGAATCGCACTCGCAAGTCGAGTAAATGCAGGGCGCGCAGGGCGTACGGGGAACGCCGCACTTGGCACACGGGCATTTGCAGCCCGCACCAAACGTCATCAGCGGTAAAAACGCGACGATAGCGATAAACCGTAAAAGCATGATAACCATTGCAAGGGTTTCTATCCCACCACCTGCGTTAGTTATCGAAAACCGCTTATGCCAGGGGCAACAGTTACTCACTTTTTTCCGCAAGCACCGCTCAGGCAAACTTTAGCGATTGTAGCTGTTGTGCCAGCACGACTGAAAACCGCAACGATTCACGGCGATTCCCGGGCGATAGCATTAGCGCTAGCGGCCCGTGGAAAAACAACGCGCCTGCGTCGTCGCAAGGAGGCGACGCCAAAACGAGCGTTTTTCAACAGGCTGCTAGAAAGCCATCACCAAATTAACCTGCCGCAAGAGTTCTTGATTGTCGGTCAAGTCGGCGACGAGCAAATCGGGCTTCGCAGCGGCGAGTTGCTCGATCGTGGCACCACCCGTCGCTACGGCCACCGCGTAGGCGTTAATCGCTCGGGCACAACGCACGTCGGCTGGGGTATCACCGATCACAATCACTTTTTCGCTCGAAGCACCGTCGCCATTGAGATGCAGCCTTGCCGCCTGTAGCGCTGCGATGGCGATGTCGCAACGGTCTGTGCAGTCATCGCCATAACCACCGAATCCAAAACGATCAAAGAGCTGATAATGCGAAAGCTTGGCCTTGGCTCCAGCCGCGATGTTTCCGGTGAGAAGGCCAATAGTCACATTATTCATGCTGGCCAAGTTGTCGAGCAGCGATACCACACCGGGCAACACTTCGCCGGCCAACGAAGGAAGCGCTCGTTCCAATCGCGGCAGAAAAGCGGTAGTGAAGCGTTGCCAATTTTCTGGCGTGACCTCCACGCCATGAACTCGCATCAGCTCTTCGGCAATGGCGCGATCGCTGCGTCCCGCGAAGCCGACGATCTCCGATATTTCAGTGACGCCGAACAACTCATCAAATGTTTCGGCAAAAGCGACCTTGCCCGCACCGCCCGTTTGAATGAGTGTGCCGTCAATGTCAAAAAGTACAATAGCCATGAGCGCCCCGAGGATGATGTCGCCTGAAGAGCGACTATTGTAAGGAAGTCACCTGCTAGTGACGAGACGGCAATCTTAGCCTGTCTTTCAGCGGCCGGTCTTTCAGCGATAGGGGGAGTGGCCTCGCGCAAGTCGTTCGGAATTGACACTGGCCAACGCCTCAGGCTCAATCTTGAGAAATTTTACCAATTGGGAACTGCTCACGCTAAGCCGCAAGGCGGCTGTTGCCAGATCAAAATCAACCTGGGCCGCGACATCCAGGGCCTCGGAAATCAGGGCGGGGAAGTCGTCGTGCTCGGCGTTAACGGACAGTTTGCCGCCGGCGGTGCGTGATTGCCAAAGGGGACTCGCGGCAATCTCAGCGCCGCAGCGTAACTGAATGGCTAATTTCAACCGCAAGCGGTGAATCGCGACGTGACGATTCTGTGCTTGGCTCCGCCGTTCGTTGGCCTCTGCTCGCACTCCCGTCGGCAGGTGCTCGATCACCACGGCCGTTTCCACTTTGTTGCGGTGCTGACCCCCCGGTCCGGATCGGCGGGTGCGGCGGAATTCGCAATCGACAAGCAGCTTTTCAATCGCGAGTTGAGAGGGATGAGTCAATAGAGTAAGGCAGCGAGCGCTGTCATCTAGCTCTCATGCGGGCTGCTTGGTTGCGAGCGCAGAATATCGAGCGTGCAATAGACAACGAAACCAACACAGGCGAACAATAGCGCTGGACTAAGCAT
>JBGTMM010000110.1:0-7523 GCA_041743635.1 Bythopirellula sp. | reverse complement strand
CCGCGGCTCAAAGCAGCATTGATCCGCACGCCGCTTTGCACGCGAAGGAACAGCGCGAGAATGTCAGCAAAAACTTAAAAAAACGGCTCGTCGAAAGAAAAAAACAAGCGGCCGAGAAAGGTTTGAAGGAAGCTGCCGGCTTATTCGAGCAACTGGAAAAGGAAGCCGAAAAGCTGCGCAAAAATCCCGCGGCGGATCAGAAGAAATCCCTCGTGAAGCTTAACGATTTGGCTCGGCAACTCGAAAAGCGCCGCGGCGAAGTTGGCAACAAGCAACAAATGCAGAAGCAGCTTGCCAACCTTGACAAGCTCAATCAAGGCCCCACCGAGAAAATGGCCGCGGCCATGAAGAACGGCGATTGGCAAAAAGCGGTCGAGGAATTGCAGACGATCAAGGAACAACTCAAGAAGGGCGAGCTTAGCGAGGAAGCTAAAAAGGCGCTCGCCGAGCAACTCAAAAAACTCCACGAAAAACTCGCGGAAGCCTCCAAGGCCCGCGATCAATCCATGGAAGATCTGAAAAAGCAAATTCAGCAACACGCGGAAGGCGATCTCGCCCAGGCGGGTGAATTGCAACAGAAGCTCGACCAGATGCAAGCCCAGCAGAGCCAGATGGACAAGCTCAACCAACTGGCCTCAAAAATGGGTGACGCTAAGCAAGCCATGAAAGAGGGCGACGCATCCAAAGCCTCCAAGGCGATGGAGCAGATGGCGCAAGAAATGGAATCGCTCGACAAGGACATGAAAGAAGGCGAAATGCTCGACGCGGCGATGGCCGAGATGCAATCCGCCAAGGAAGCGCTTGTATGCCAGGAATGTTCGGGCGACGGTTGTGCGACTTGCCAAGGGTCTGCCCCTGCCATGAGCAACAAACCTGGCAACAAGCCCGGTGATGGCATTGGCAAGGGGACAGGTGGGGGACAACCGGGCGACAACGAGATCGACGCCAAATTCCGCGACTCGCGCGTGAAACAACAATCGGGCCGCGGGGCGGCCATCGTCGCCGGCGAGGCGGATGGCCCCAACATGCGCGGGCAAGTTTCCGCCGCGATTCAAACCGAAATGGCTGCCGAGGGCACCACCCCCGCCGATCCGCAAGTGATCGACCAGCTTCCCAAATCCCGCCGCGAGCACGCCGAGGAATATTTTGATCTCCTCCGCGAAGGCCGGTAACATCCGCAATGAAGAAAACCGCTAATGATCGCTAATTTACGCTCATCAAATAAATTAGCGACCCATTAGCGTTTATCAGCGGTTCCGCCTCTGTTGCTTTTTCGCAGCAGGAAAACTTGGGAAAAGTCCGCTCGGGGTGGACAATCGGCGTAGGACAGTCAAACTGGGTGCACTATACTTGAGAAAAGCTGATGGCTGGGGGAATTGGGCGACATCTGATTGCCGTTTTTCATGTTTCTGCCAAATTGCCCAGTTCAGCTTTCCTAATCTCTGCAATTCTTTACCCGCTTAACTCAATCGACGAGGACGACGTCGTGTATCAATACACCCCAGTATGCGTCAAAGGCTTGGCGCTCATCACTGCCCTGTTTTGCTCCTTAAGTTCCCTATCTGCTCAGGAAACCACGTCTGCTCAGGAACCCGCGCCCGCTGCGGTCCCGACCCCCGAATTCGAGTCGGCAGCGAAAGACCATCAACCAATCTCCGAAGACCGGTTCGCGTCTCATCGCCGAGAGTTTGTCACCCGCGCTCGGGCACTGGAAAAAGCCCTCCGCAGAGACGCGAAACTCGAGCGCGAATGGAAGCGCTATTTGAAGTGGGACCTCCTGGAGCCCCAATTGGCCGACAACGCCAAGGTGGATCGCGAGAGTCTCGAAAAATTGGCCCTCGTGCTCAGGCGGTTTCGCTCGAATCATGCGGGCTTGGAAATGCCGGTCTTTACGCGCGTTGCCGTCGCACTGGATCGCTATCGCGATATCGCCTTCTGGCACGCACTGGGGGAGCGCCGCGATACGGTGCCGCTGTACCAGTCCTTCGCCAAGAACCTCGACGAGCAACTCCGCCGCCATGCCGAAGAACCAACGATGGAAACCACCCGCCAAATCGGCTCGGCGCTCGGCACCCTGGATTTTCTCGGTGACGCGCACGACACGGTGAAAGTCGTGCGGGCCAGCTATTCGCAGCCCAACATTTTGACTGACGTAACGACCGACGCCCTCAATGAGCTCGCCGGGCCTGTGTGCCAGATTCGCCCCGTGCGGGATTGCATTCTCGGCGCGACGATCCGGGGCACGGCCATCACCAATGGCTTGGTGACTTTTCAACCGCTTGAATCTCCCGAGAAAATCCAACTCGACATGTTTCTCACCGGCGTGATTCACTCGCGCACGGTTGGTTTCAAAAAACCTGTCCAAGTCCGAGCGTCGGGAACGACCGACTATTGGGCCAGCAAGCGACTTCTGATTAGCGACGACCAATTCACCACGGTGGGCCTCACTGTCGATGCCCAAACCCGCACGCGGATTCATTCGGTGCAAAAAACGGGGGGTAGATTGGGTAAACGCCTGATCGAGAAAATCGCCTGGAAAAAGGTTCGCGAGAGCAAATCACAAAGCGAGCGGATTGCTTCGCGACATGCCGAGCGCAAAGTCGCGGACGGCTTCAACGATCAAGTCGTCACGGCGCTGACCAACGGGCGTGTCACGTACGAAGAAAAGCTGCGTTATCCTTTGCAGCGCGTGGCCCTGCTCACGGATGCAATCCGGCTCGCTTCGGACCGCGAAGGCATTCACTCGCGGCTATTGTTGGCTTCTCACCGACAAATTGCGACCGATAGCAAGCCTCCGCAGCGGCTCGCCGCCAACGACGTGACCGTGCAAATCCATGAAACCGCGGTGAACAACTTTTTACCGACGCTCTTGGGTGGGGCGAGTCTGCGACAGGATAGTGCCGACCAGCCGCCGCGACTCGAAGGGGATGTGCCCACCTGGCTCCGTGAGTTGACCAGCAAAACTCCGAAAGAAGCCGCCGAGGATGGCGCGCCAGCTCGCGAGAAAATCGTCTTGGTGAAGCCGATGTCGGAGGAAGAAAAAGCGAATTTCCGGCCGTGGCATTTCACGCTCAATAGCGACGCCCCGGCCAGCGTGAGTTTTGCCGATCAGAAACTTGTGATTCGCATGCGCTTGGCGGAACTCAAGGCGAGTGCTGATGAACAAGAGGAGCCACGGAAGAATTGGGACTTTATCGTTACCTACCGCATGGTTCAAGATGGCAACGAAGTGATGCTGGAGCGAGTAGGGGACATCGAAGCCTTCCCCACCGGCTTCGACCCACGGTGGGATGAACGGCTCACCGGCGAGCAAGTCGCCATTCGCAACAACATGGCCAAGAACCTCAACAAGCGTGCCGCCGCGGGACAAGGATTCCCCAAGGAAATTCCGCTCCCCGCCGTCAGACTTCCCCAGCAGGGCAACGAAAAAATGACCCTCGAGCTCACGCAACTCGACTGCGACAACGGCTGGTTGACCGTCGGTTATCGCGTGCCGTAAGCTGGGCCACGTAGGGCCGTTTCTCCGAAACTGCCAATCAGTTTATTCCGAGTCTCGGAGAGACTCGGCTACATGGGAAATCTCCTGTGGAACCTGCCGTCGAAATCACCTTCGCTTGTCTGCCGCTGCGGGCCGTGGGCCGGCTGGATGCCCCGCTCGATGCTTCGCCCATTTATCGCGCGCGCTACGAGCGGCTCATCGGAGCCCTCCAAAAGTATGGTCCCGAGCGGACGTATTTTTTGTACGATGCCCGCTGCGTGTTTCGGCTCGCCAACAGCGAGATCGCAGGCATGATCCGGTTTGAATTCGAGGGTTTGGTCCGCACGGATGCTAGCGACATGATCACCGAGCAGGTGGAACTCGACATCTCGCTCGCCAGCGAAACCTGTGATGGCATCCCCGACGAAGCCCTTTGCTGGCTCAAGCAGCGCGTGGAAAAGGCGGTCGCCATCGAGTTCGACCGCTTCGTGGCCGCCGGTCAACTCACCGAGCGAACCACGGATCTCTCCGGCTTCTCCGGCATGAACGTCTAATTCTGCTTTCAATTTCCCTAGCCGGACCGCAACGCCGGTCCGGGAACCCGGAGTACGTTGCCCTCCGGCTGACTGCTAGCAGCCGGCGGTAATTCTTCCGCCAAGGAATGTCAAAGTTTAACGGTTAGGCCGTCGATAACGGTTGTACTGTCTACATCGACAGCCGCTGCGCACATGCCTTGAGCGTGAGTGCAAGCTGCTAGCGAAATAGCAGGTATTCGCCCAGCGAAGTAGGAACACGCAACATGCAGCGGCAAATTCGAGAAGCCATTTCGCTAGGGCTTTGTGCGTTAACACTTTTGAGTGGGTGCCAACCGCTGCAGCCCTACTTCTTTGCCGAGGATGGCAACATCTTGGGCAAGGGCGATCTTTCCCACTATCTCAACGTGGCCACCGACATCGAATATCCGGACGTTGATGCTCCTCCACTTGAAGAGGTCGTTGGCGCTCAGGCCCCCTTGTCGTTGAACAACTCTGAAAACTTTGACGTGTGGGACCTGACGCTCGAGGAAGCCACGCGGATCATGCTCACCAACAGCAAGGTCCTCCGGCAACTCGGCGGCCGCATCTCGGACATCGGCAGCAACCTCGCCGTGTCCACCCCGGAAGGTTTGCAGCAAGGCGCTTTAACGGCGGTTACGACCTACGACCCGGCACTCGTGGAAAGCGGCAACGGCACGGGGACGGGCAGCTCGTTCAGTGGCACCGGCGTGGAGGCCGCCCTCTCGGAGTTTGATGCCACGCTCGACGCGGCCGGCACTTGGCAGAAGAACGACCGCCCGCAGAACTTCGGGATCGGGGCCATTTCTGCGCCAATACTGATGCAAGACTTGGGGACTTATACGCTGGGGCTCAACAAGGTGGCGGCCAATGGCAGCACATTTGGCTTTCGCAGTAATACCTTCTACGATTTTAATAATAATCCCAGCCGATTTACCCGCGGCGACTTCTTCACGAACCTCGAAGCCACGTTCAACCAGCCTTTGCTGCAAGGCGCGGGCACGCAGTATAATCGCATCGCTGGTCCGCTATCGTTTCAGCAAGCGGCCGGCGGAGGAGTCAACCAGATCGACGGCGTGATCATCGCCCGCATTCGCCACGACATTGCCCTGGCAGACTTCGAAGAAGGCGTGCGCAATTTAATGCGCGATATCGAAGACGCCTATTGGGAGCTTTACTTCGCTTACCGCGATTTGGATGCGCGCAAGATCGGCCGGGACAGTGCCCTGGAAACTTGGCGAAAAGTGAAAGCCCTCAAGGGGGTCGGAACCCAAGGCGGCGAAGCGGATAAAGAAGCCCAAGCCCGCTCGCAGTATTTCCTGTTCCGCTCGCAGGTCGAATCGGCCCTCACGAATGTGTTCCGCGTGGAGAACCGCTTGCGATATATGATGGGCCTGACGGCCACCGATGGCCGACTGATTCGACCGGTTGACGAGCCGACCACGGCCCGAATCGACTTTGATTGGATCTCCTCCCATCTCGAGGCCATCACGCGGCGCACGGAAATCCGCAACCAAAAATGGCAAGTGAAACGCCGCGAGCTGGAATTGATCGCCACCAAGAACAACCTGATGCCCCGGCTCGACGCCTCGGGCACCTATCGCTGGCTGGGCGCTGGGGAAGATCTCATCAACAGTGCGGAAGGGGCTGCTCTTTTCCAGCCCGGTTCGAGCGCCTTCGACGTGCTCGAAAGCGGCCGGTTCCAAGAATGGCAGTTGGGGGTGCAATTATCGATGCCGATCGGCTTCCGCCGCGCCCTCTCAGGAGTTCGGCATCATCAATTGCTGCTGGCTCGCGACCGTGCCGTACTCGAGGACCTCGAACTTGAGATTTCGCATCAGCTAACCGACGCGATCCGCGACATAGACTTTAACTTCCAAAACACCCAGACCAATTTCAATCGCCGCGTTGCCAGTCAGGATGAAGTCGACGCCGTGAGAACCGTCTACGAATCGGGGCGTGTGCCCATCGACTTGTTGCTGGACGCGCAGCGCCGTCGGGCCGAGGCGGAAAGCGCCTACTATCGTTCGCTCGTCGATTACAACCGCGCGATCATGCGCGTTCACTTCCGCAAGGGATCGCTGCTGGAATACAATGGCGTGTATTTAGCGGAAGGTCCGTGGCCAGGCAAGGCTTCCTTCGACGCCCTGCGGCGGGCACGCCAACGCGACGCCAGCACATTCGTCAATTATGGCTATTCGCGTCCCAACGTAATCAGCCGTGGCCCGGTCGGCCAGTTTATCGAAATGCCAGACAGCGGGTACGAGACCTTGGAACCTCCCACACCCGTTTCTTCCGGGGAAGATGGGGCCGAAGTTGACGAATCGCTTGAAGCGATGCCCATGCCGCAAGCGACCGAAGGACCGATTGATCCCACGGGAGGCGAATTGGAATCCAACCTCCAGGGCATCGACCTGGCCAAGCTGCCCGTGGCGGAAAACGATTTTTCCTACGGCTTCGAACAGTTGCCGGTCGTCATGCCAGAACCGGCGCCGGTGACGCAAGTCGGTTTCATCGCACAGCCCGTGCCGTCGACGGTGGCGATTGCTTCGTCCTCACCCACAACTCCCCCGACCCCGACAGGCCCTCAAAACCCCTTCCGCAACCCGCACCGCCAAGATTTTTCGCAGTGGATCGACTCCACGACGCGCGGCGTGCCACGATAGCGAAACGCACAGGTTCGCTGCCCAGAGCCTACCCACGCCGCCGGTCGATGGTGTACAACAGGCACACGTCTGCCCCCTCACCGCGAAGGAGAATCTCACCATGTTTTTTTCCTTCGACGGTATCGACGGCGTGGGCAAGACCACACAGTTGCACCTGTTCCAAGAATGGCTCATGGCCGAGGGCCACGAAGTCGTCACCTGCCGTGACCCTGGGAGCACTCCGCTAGGGGAGCGGCTGCGCGAGATTGTCTTGCACAGTGACGAAACGACACTCATTTCGCCTCGCACCGAGATGCTGCTCTACATGGCCGCGCGGGCCCAATTGGTGGAAGAAGTGATTCGTCCCGCGCTGGACGCAGGGAAAGTCGTGATTTCCGATCGTTTTTTGCTCGCCAATATCGTTTACCAAGGGTACGCGGGCGGGGTCGACATCGCTGAAATTCGCAATGTCGGGCGGGTGGCCACCGGCGGCATCATGCCCGACTGTGTTTTTCTGCTGGATATGACCCCCGGCAAGGCCCGCCAGCGGATGGGCACGAATCTCGACCGCATCGAGCAACGGGGGGACGACTATCGCGAGCGGCTCCGGCAGGGATTTCTGGCCGAAGCGGCGCATATGGGAAGTTCAGTGCGGGTAATTAACGCGGAACGGCCCATCGACGAAATCCAAAGTGAATTGCGTTCTCTCGCCAGCCCGCTGCTTGGCTAAACCGTCCCGCCCTAAATTCTTGGCAGACTTCCGTTGACCTGTGCCGGCAATCGTCCTAAAATTTGCTGGCACTTGAGGTTATGCATCCCTCAAAATGCCGAACAACTTTTTATCCT
>JBGTMM010000109.1:0-2795 GCA_041743635.1 Bythopirellula sp. | reverse complement strand
ATCGCGAGTTGATCGCATGAGAGCGCGACCAGCGCCGCGGCACCGGTCGCTTCGGCAGGGACGTAGGCCACGGTTCGCACGGAGTTCGCGTCGAGCCGGGCGAGGGAGGACGCCATGCGAATTCCCGCTTCGAGGTCGCCGCCGGAACTATCGATGCGCACGCAAATCCAATTGGCACCTTGCTGCTGGATGGCGGCGCCCAGGAGCGTTTCCATCCGGCTCGCTTGCTTGGGGGTCAATTCGCCACTCACGTCGATCACGACAGGCCGCCACTCGTCGGCAAGTGATTCATTCTCCTCAAGCGATTCGAGCGACACCTCGAGAGCGGTTGCCAAACCCTCGCGGGTCGCGGCCAAATACTTCACGAAACCAAATTGCCGACCTTCGCGGCCGTCAAATTCGGCGAGTGTGCCGGCGGGAACCAAAACTTTTTCTTCAATGATTTCATGGTCCGAGGCGAACGTTTCGAGATCGGCGCGGGCGACAAAATGGGTGCCGTCCTCGGCCTCGACTTGCAGCACTTCCACCGTGGGGTCGATCATCGCCACGGCGAGCACCACCGGAATGGTCAATTGCGTTTCGGCGATTTCGCGATACGCGGCCACAAGGGTTTGACGGATCGAGCCGTCGGCCGCATCGTCGGCTCCGGCTTCGCCAATCATGGCATCGGGCGCCATGACGATCTCTTCGCAGGCCAAAGCCAGGAGCACGCCGTGCCCTTTGAGCGTGCGGGGAATGAAGGCGACCGTTTTCACTTCGGCCATTTCGCGACTGCACAAAAAACGAGCCAGAGCAAACGCACGCTCGAATTGGCTGCCATCGCCGGACTCATCGCTCTGTGGTCGAGCATCAAGTTGCAGGACCAGTAGGGGCCGGCGGGCATCTTTTTGCTGGCGCGCCTGATTGACGAGCTCATCGCGCGTGCGGCGAATTGTCGTTTGGAGGGATTGATCGGCGCTCCCGGTGAGGGGCAACTGCACGCGGATCAGACCGGCAAGATTTTTGGCGGCAGCCGCTCGTGGGGGATCGGCGTCCACGTCGGCCCCCTGCACGGGGAGTGCGGAAAGGGCCAGCCAACAACCGAACAACGGCCAAATCGTCCGGTACCGGGCCAACAGGTTGCGAAATCCTTGAGGTGCCATACAGACGTTGAAAGCGAAAAATGCGAGTGCGCCTAATTGCGTCGCAATTATACGTCGCGTTGGGGAGAGGGCAAAGAAACGCGAAAATCTTGCGGAAACCGTGGGCTACCGTCCCCTGCGGGGAGCAAAATTATTCTTTCGCGCTGTATTGCGAACGGATCGCCAGCAACAGGTCGCCCGACGCACTGTATTCGACGCCCTCGTCGGTGGACAGCAGAGAAATCGGGCCGACGAGCGTTGCTTCAATCGTGCGACACGTGGCCAATTCGATAACAATGGGTCCCTCGGCTTCTACATGGAGCGGATTGTCGGGTTTACCCAAGGCGACGATGTTGGCGTTAAACACCGCGCATTGCTTCTTGTTGATTTCTTTGACTTCGACCAGATTAAGCTCGAACTTCCGCACATCGCCGAGGGAATCGAAGCCCATCATCTTGTTGGCAATCGAGGTGGGGACTTCGAGCGTATCTCCCACTTGAATTTCTCGAGCCAGCAAAAACTCAGCGAGCGGGTTCGCTTGGCCAAAGCTCTCCATGGTGCTCACCACGATTTCAAACTCTTCCTGTGTGGGAATTGCCCCATCGAGGTCGGTCACAAGCAGGCGGTCGTTCGCGCGGGTGATGAGATAGCTGCTGCCTTCGACGGCTTGCGCGGCTTCGGCGGCGGGGTCGGAATTCTCCGGCGACATCAACCGCGCGAGCGGGTAAGTGACCTTAGCCTTGTGGGCGCGACCTCCGACGATTTCTAGCACTTCGATCTCGCGTTCTTGTCGGCGACGGAGGGCGGTGGTGCCGTCGTGCGCGACTTGGCCGGCTTGTTTGATCACGGTATGCAAGTTGAGCTCCATGCCGACGCGCTGCAGGACGCGCTCACCGACGGTGGGCGTTTGATACGAGAACTTGATCGACTCACGGGTTTGCGGCGCGGCGGGCACAACATGAGTGGCAGGCTGCACGGTGGTTTCTTCCGCAGCCACGGTTGAAATCATCAACGAGACGGTCAGGCAGACGGATCTGATATGCGAAGACATAGTGGGACCTTTTTATGAATCGCCCGCCGCAAGCGGCGGCGCTAAATTGGAACCCGAAAAGTAACAGGTCGCTTGTTTCAGCGCAACAGCGCTTCAAGCCCCCGCCAAGCTACGTACCAAGAAGTCGTGCCCTCGTGGTAAGCTTGCCACCACTGCCAGAGTTGCGCAGTGATTTTTGAAGTGATTTTTGGTGAAGGATTAGGCAGAATGTGCCAGCATTCAAAAGCCCGTTCGATGGTGGCGAGATTGCAGGTGCCCCATTCGACGGTTTCTGCCGCGGCGAGAATCACTGGCAACGTGGCGAGTCCAGCGATCAATGGCAATCGATCAGCGGGAATGGCTTCACCGTAAATCGGCAGGTCGGCGCCCAGTTGTGCTAGCAACCAGCCAAGTCGCAGTGCTTCGGGCAAATCGGCGTGCGGATTGGCGAGCACCGCTTCAAACGTCACGCGGTTCGATTTCAAGTGGGCACAACCATGCCCGCCGATCCAAGGCGTCACCAGCACTATTTCTGCCGCGGGGACGAGAAAATTTGCCTCGGTGAGCCGCTTGACTTCCTGCAGAAGCGCTGGGCCACGGGCCTGCCCCTGTGCCTGCAAAGGCCGACCACGCAGCGCGAGCGT
>JBGTMM010000108.1:0-3670 GCA_041743635.1 Bythopirellula sp. | reverse complement strand
GACGAAGAAGCTGGCGACGAAAGCGCTGAGGACAACGCCTTCGAACTGGCGTTCGCCGAAGAAGCCGACTGGCGGCAATTTTAAGCTGTGTGTTTGTTAACTTGAAATGATGACAAAGCCCGGGGACGGCCGTCCCCGGGCTTTCTTTTTTTGTTTTCTCACCAGCATCAGCGTGACAGAAAAAGTGACCCCTGCGGGGCTCGAACCCGCGTTGCCGGCGTGAAAGGCCGGTGTCCTAACCACTAGACGAAGGGGCCGCTGGTGGGCCTGGAAGCGGCACGGTTCAGAACCACGCTTGCTCATCAAGAACATATAGAGGTAAAGGACGCAAGTGAAATCGTCAAGGGGACGACGGCATGGCGCGGGTTGCTGATCAGAAGGAAATGCCGGCTAGAAAAATGGAGGCCCGACAAGCCGCGGCACGACCGATCGCTTTCTAGAATAAGAGGGAGCAGAATCGGTTGGAGATGGGCGCCTATTCAGCGGCACTGGAAGAATCTTGCTCGGTCGGCTGTTCGTTGGCGGCCTGTTGGTTGCGCCGAATCGCTTCGTAAACTTCGTTACGGTGAACGGGAACTTCTTTAGGCGCTTCCACGCCCAGTCGCACCTTATCGCCACGGATTTCAACGACCACAATTGTGATGTCGTCGTTGATAACAATACTTTCGTTCTTTTTTCTTGACAGGACCAACATGGATCGATTCCTTCGTAAAAGGAGGCTCTCATTACGCCCCCAACTGAGTTTGCAGACCTTTCCCACTCTTGCCTGGCAAAAGCGAAAAAAGGCAAACTTTCGGGACTTGACAAAAAGTCCCTTAATCCACTCTACGTGGTGATTGACAGTAGTCAAGGAAACCAGATAGCGGCAAAACTCGTTTTTTCTGATGTTTTTGGTTAATTTGGCACGAAAGTTGTTAGGCAAATGGCCGGGCGGACCCGCGATTATCAGATTGGTGCGGCACCAATGTACTTCGGGAAACAATCGTAAACATAATTCAGGCAACAACTTGCGTTCGCAGGTGGAAACTACGAGGAGCTGCAAAAATCCGTTCTGTGGTGCCCAGAAATTGGTCTCTACTAAAGGAATCCCCCGGGCGTGTTTTTTGACGAATTTTTCGGTTGGTGGTCCCCAATTGGACTCGTTAAAGCCATTTTGGAGAGATCCAGCTCCATGCTCGTGGACGGAGCTTTGCGATTGGGGGACCCCGCCGATCCCACGATCGTTAGCGAGTGCTCTGCTCATCGCTATGCCTGAATCGGGTCACACGCCATCAATTTCTACTCTGGTTATTAGCCCCAAGATATTTCGTGATTGAGGGCGGTTGCGACATCGCTAAGTCGCTCTATAATCCAAGGTTTCTCTAGTTGAGCAATGTATCTCCTTCGCCCAAAGTTGTCGGAAGCGGCCTGAGGGCGAAGGTTCATCGAGCGCATGAGGATCAAAGGAACATTATGATCCAAGGACTCAAACGAGTCTGGCCTTGGTTGGGAAATGTTTTCGAGGCGGTGTTCACGGTCGCGCACGGCATGTGGGTGACTCTGCGAACCTGGTTCAAAACCTATCGGCCTGATCGCAAGACTTTTACAGAGCACTTCGAGTATCCCGAACTTCCCGTGCCCGTGGCTTCGCGCTATCGCGGGTTTCATCGCTTTGATCTCACAACGTGCATCGCTTGCGACCAATGCGCGAAGGCTTGCCCGGTGGATTGCATTTACATCGGCAAGGAACGCGTTGAAGGGAGCAAAGGCTTCAAGGTCACTGGCTTCGCGATTGATTACAGCAAGTGTTTGCTCTGTGCTTTGTGCGTGGAACCCTGCCCGGTGGATTGTATTTTTATGGGCGCCAATCACGACCTGAGTTGCTATAGCCGTGACGGTTGCATTGTCGATTTTTCACGCTTGCCGCTCGACGTGGCGTGGGGTCGGGCAACGCTCAATCCCACGGCCGTGGCCCAAGCCAAGGTGGTGACCGAACCCGTTCACGGCGGACCCAATCAGTAACATCAATTGCCATGCGACGTGTTACGTCGCGGCTTACCTGTGAATAGAAAAAAATGGCAACTCCCACCGCGATTGTGGCTTATTTGGCTCTGTTCGCCGGCGTGGCGGCGCTGTTTCTGTTTGCCAATATGCTGATTGGCCGGTTGGTCCGCCCGAATTTACCTAACGTGGAAAAACTCGAAGTTTACGAATGCGGCGAACCGGTGATTGGTTCGAGCTTCGTGCAATTCGACCTGCGGTTTTACGTGGTGGCGCTGTTGTTCATCATTTTCGACGTGGAAATCGCGTTCTTCTTTCCCTGGGCAACTGTGTTCGGCAAGGCAACGCAACTGACGTCGCCCGACTTTCCGATTGCCGCGGTCCAAGCGGGCGTAACTGGCCCGGCCGAGCAATTATCAACGGTGGCGGCGATGCGTTACCAGGAATTGGGTGCGTCCCCAGTGATGGGGGAAGGAGGCGTTGAAGGGGTGCGGCAAGCAGCCGAGTTGCTGGCTTGGACATCATTCGCGGATATCGCGTTGTTCTTTGCGGTGCTGATGGTCGGCTTCGCCTACGTCTGGCGGCGGGGCGATTTGGATTGGGTTCATGCCACCACTAGCCACAAGAACGAAGTCGTGCAGCGGACCCCGCCGCGGATCAAACCCGACGCTGGGCCACGCCCCGGAACCTCCGTGCTCTCGGCTCCGTGACTCAGCGTCTTTTCCTTACTTTAACGGCAACCATTTCTTATGAGCGGACAAGCATTCACCGATCAATTGAAGCAGAAGTTCGGCGACAAAATCGCCGGCGCGAATTTTGAGAATGTCGATCCGTGGATCGAGGTGACTCCCGAGGGCATCGCCGAAGTGTGCCAATATTTGCGCGACGAGCCGGCCTTGGCCTTCGACTATCTCAACAGCATCACGGTGGTGGATTATTTGCATACCGATGAAAAGAAGGCCGCCAAAAGCGAATGGCAGCCGCACCTGGAAGTCGTCTATCACTTGTTTAGCATGCAGCACAAACACAGCTTGGTGTTCAAGGTGATGCTGCCCCGGTGGCGGAACGACACCACCGGCAAACTTCCGCAGGTTCCCTCGGTTTCTGGCATTTGGAACACGGCCGACTGGCACGAACGCGAAGCCTATGATCTCTCGGGCGTCGATTTCACGGGGCATCCCTATTTGCGTCGCATATTGTGTCCCGAAGATTGGGTCGGCCATCCGCTGCGTAAAGACTATGAAATGCCGCTTGAATACCACGGCATCCGAGGGAGATAAACATGAGCGCAACAATCGACGATCCCCGCGTGATCGAATTTGATGTGCGCACCGACGAAATGTTGGTGAACATGGGCCCGCAGCATCCCAGCACCCACGGCGTGTTGCGGCTCGTGCTTCGGACCGATGGTGAGGTCGTGTCCGAAGTCACACCCCATATCGGCTATTTGCATCGTTGCGCGGAAAAGATCGGCGAGAATCTCACGCCGCGGCAGTTTATTCCTTACACCGACCGCATGGATTATCTCGCGGCGATGAACATGAATCTCGGCTGGGCGCTGGCGGTCGAGAAGCTGCTGAAGTACGAGCCGCCCGAGAAGGGCCGGCATCTGCGCGTGATCATCGCAGAGATGGGCCGCATCGCCAGCCACCTCGTGGGCATGGGCGCCTACGGGCTCGATCTCGGCACG
>JBGTMM010000107.1:0-3013 GCA_041743635.1 Bythopirellula sp. | reverse complement strand
GCAGCGATGCCAAAGGGGCTTGTCAACACAGTGGTAGACAAGTCAGTCGTGGTGAACAAGCCTACGCACAAGGTTCCGAAAATACCATTCACCAAGTGCACCGAAGTCGCACCGACAGGATCATCGACCTTGATGCGATCAAAGAAGAGCACTGCGAAGACCACAAGCACGCCGGCAATGGCACCGATTAGCATCGAGCAAGGAACGTTCGTGAAAGCAGCCGGAGCAGTAATTGCGACTAGGCCGGCGAGGCAGCCATTGAGCGTCATGCCGATATCTGGCTTGCCCAGCAATAGCCACGCTGTAAGTGTCGCGGTCAAGGTTGCCATCGCGCCAGCCGCGTTCGTGTTGACGGCAACTGCTGCGGACAGGAATCCGCCGTCGCCCGCCACACCCATCGTGCTGCCAGGGTTGAATCCGAACCAACCGAACCAGAGCACCAGGCAGCCGATGAAGGCGGCGGTCATGTTGTGACCGGGAAGGGCTTGTGGCTTTCCCTCTTTGCTGTACTTGCCGATACGCGGGCCAAGAATCAAGGCACCCGTGAGAGCCGCCCAACCGCCCACAGAATGCACCACGGTCGAACCGGCGAAATCCCAAAAGTTCCAGTCTTTGCCGAGATATCCAAAGCCCCAGATCCAGTGTCCCGTGACCGGGTAGATGGCGATCGCCATTACAAAGCTGAAAATAATGAACGCGTGATATTTGATACGCTCGGCCACTGCACCCGAAACGATCGTCGCCGCCGTACCAGCGAACACGAGTTGGAAGAAGAACTTGGCAAACAACGGGACGTTGTTCCAGCTGATCGCACCGTAAACGCCTTTGTATTCGTCACCCATCGCAGGGCTATTGTCGGCCCCCATCAGCGCCCAAGAGCCCGATTGACCGATGAACGCGCCATCGCCGGCACCGAACATCAAGTCCCAACCGATCACATAGAAGCCGACGGCTGTCGCCGCAAACACGACAAAGTTCTTGGAAAGAATGTTGACGCAGTTCTTGGCGCGAGCGAAGCCCGATTCCACGCAGCCAAAGCCGAGGTTCATGAAGAACACGAGCATGCCGCAGACCAGCACCCAGATGGTGTCGACTGCCTCCCAAATTTTAGGACCCATTTCTTCGAGAGTCGGCTTGGCTGGCGGCGGAGTGCCCGCCGTATCCGGCGGGGTCGTGGCCATCGGATCGGCAGCTGCTTCCCCCATCGGCATCGGTTCCCCAGTCGGTGGTTCCGCCGCTGGAGTTTCCGGCGCCGCGGCCGGGGTTTCGGCAGGATCTTGTGCGCCCGCCTGTGTTGTCAAAGCCAACGTCAGTGCACCTAGCACCAACGAACAATAAAACCATCCCATACCACGTGCGAGCATGAATTGACTCCGCCTAATGAACTCGGCGTTGCAAAGTACTTAACTTAACGGGCGCGGCTACGCTACGCGCGCTCGGCAACGCGGCGAGCCCTTACACATTTTCAATGCCAAAGCGCAACTCCGAGACGCGAACCGCTCCTAACTGCTGGCAAGAGAATCACTTGCTTATTTCTTGTCGCGTTCCTGTCTGGCCGACGCAACGCCAGGTTTTGATTAAAGTTCTCGCGACGATGCATAGAAAACAAGCATCCAATGCAGGCAGAGAATAGCCGGGACGCTAACTTAATCGAGTGGAATTTCTTAGAAACTGACGTCGATTCTCGGCGTGAATCGCAGATGAATTTTGCCACGTTTTCGCGAACCAGCGTTCCGGTTTCAGGGAATCAGAATCGACTGAAAGCACTCCGTTGTCGGCAACCGAAATGAGCGCGGCGGATGGCGTGGCATTGAAATTGCCATGCTCTCAATCGCAAAAATGCGTCGGTTCCGCCTGACCGACGCGCGCTTAAGACCTGGATGGGTTCCGCCTGGCTCATCCAGGTCGACGCGTTTCTTGGGCTTGAAGGCACCGCTCGATTGCCGCGAGCCGCGGATCGTCGGACAACACGATGTTCGCGTTGGACTCGTCAACCTCCGCGAAGCGAATCCGGGTGGTAATTCAATCCCAACGTACCATCCCTCCACGCTTTCCCGCCTTCTCCGACCCCCGACCCCTGATCCCCGACCCCTTTTAGCCCCTTTCTTCCCATTTGACATCGTTTCCGTTTCTGCCTATTATTGACTTGTTCACTGCGGCACATCCCTGTGCCCTTTGCGCGAGCTGGTTCAGGTGCAGCCCATGGGAATTCCTGGGAGTGCACCCGCTTTCGCCGCTCGCGGGAGCAGAATTCCCACCTCCCTGTCGCGAGAGCGCTATGACTTCCAATTTGCTCGCTATCTTTGGTATCGGCACCACCGAACTGGTGATTGTCGCCGTCATCATTTTGATCCTCTTCGGCAGCCGCTTGCCCCAAATCATGGGTTCGCTCGGCACCGGGATCAAGCAGTTCAAGAAGGGCTTGAACGACAACCCGGATGACGACTTCGACGACAACGTGAAGAAGCCGGTGGAATAGTTGCATTGGCAAATGATTCGTTGGATTTGCTCATGCGCGTTTCGGGAGGGTGCCGGCCATGATGGGTTTAAGTGTCCAGGAAATCGTGATCGTGGGGGTCGTAGCGATCTTGCTCTTCGGCAAGCGCTTGCCCGAAGTGGCCAAGACCGTTGGGAAGTACTACAAGGACTTTCGCAAGAGCCTCAGCGACATTCAATCGCAAGTCGACTTCACCGACAGCTACAACTCAACGCCGACTCCGTCTAAGTCGAAGCCGCGACGGATTTATGCCGACGACTACGAAGAGGTCTCGGCGCCGAAGTTTGTTCCGCCGCCGGCGGAGAGTCAGGAAGAGCCGCCGTCGATGGCGGGGTGAGTTAGTTCTTTGTGACCTTCGATTCGAGCATGGTACAATGCCAGTGAGGTATCCCATGGATCGAATAACGATTACGTCTAAGGTCGATAGCAACGGTGATTTGAAGTTGTCGCTGGGACCGGCGAGCGCGGCGCGCAGCGTAGTCGATCATCGTCTGCAAGATTTCGTTCTCGAGCGGT
>JBGTMM010000106.1:0-2341 GCA_041743635.1 Bythopirellula sp. | reverse complement strand
GCTCGCGGCTAAAAGTCCCAGCGCGATGGAAAGATCAAACGAGGCAGCCTGTTTGGGCATCTCCGCTGGGGCCAGGTTGATCACGACGCGATTTTGCGGCCGCACATAGCCGCTATTCACGAGTGCGCGTTCTATGCGATGGGTGCTTTCCTTGACCGCCGCTTCGGGGAGGCCCACGAGCAGCACCTTTGGCATGGCCGCGGGAGAAACGTCAACCTCCACCTCGACGGGCAAGGCATCGATTCCCAAAAGCGACAGGGTATGCAGTTTGGCGAGCATGTTTTTTTTCCACCATTTTTTTGTAACCACGAATCATACGAGTCGGATTAGTGGGTAATGGACAACTCCACGGCGGTTTTTGGACCTTTAGGTGACAAATGTTCACTTAATATGTCTTTGGTGCAACCAGAATGCAAGACGGAAGCAAGAATTTCTTAAAATATCCTGCTCAAGCCATGAAAGGCTGCTTCGGGATAAGGATTTTCAGACCGTGATCGTGGCCGATTGGGGAGCTTGTCGCATCACGAGCGAAGTGCACAATCAATCGAGGAGTTTTTTCGATGGCGATGCTCGCCCTGAGAATGGTCGGTTATGCCTGATTATCAGTTTGCAATTTCAGACCTTGGGAAACGGCTTTCGGGTCGGGCTGGAATTGTCGAGTTGATGGACGATCTCGGCGAGGCTCTCAGTGGGGCCTTTCGTGGCGAGATGCGAATGCTGGGTGGTGGTAATCCGGCCGCACTGCCCGCGGTGCAAGCCGTCTGGCGCGAGCGGCTCGGCGAGATTCTGGCCGATGCCGATACCTGCGATCGCGTGCTGCTGAACTACGACGGCCCGGCGGGGAGTCCCGCGTTTCGTGAGATCGTGGCGGAAGCCTTGAGCCGTGAGTTTGGTTGGAAAGTCACGTCGAACAATATCGCGATTACACCCGGGGGACAGACCGCTTTTTTCCAATTGTTCAATTTGCTGGGCGGTTTATTGGGCGGAGCCACGAAGTGCGAAACGCGGAAGATTCTTTTACCCATTATGCCCGAGTATATCGGCTACTCGGATCAAGGGGTCTGCCGCGAGCTCTTTGCCGGCTGTCAACCGGAAGTGGAATTGCGCGGTGAACATGGCTTCAAGTACCGCGTGGATTTCCAGCGGGTCAAGCAGGTGGAGTCGGTGGGGGCGATTGCGCTGAGCCGTCCTACGAATCCGAGCGGCAATGTGTTGACCGACGGCGAGGTCGATCAACTTCGCAGCTTGGCTAAACAGCGTGGCGTGCCCTTGTTGTTGGATAACGCGTATGGCTTGCCATTTCCAGGGGCGGTGTTCACCGAGGCCAAACTTCCTGAATGGGACGAAGACCTGGTGATGGTACTGAGCCTTTCCAAATTGGGTCTTCCCGGGGCGCGCACGGCGATCGTCGTGGCCCAAGAGGAGATCGCACGACGCGTCGCCGCGATGACGGCGGTCATTGGTTTGGCCAACAACAACATCGGTCAGGCGATTGTCGGGCCGCTCATCAAGAATGGCGCGCTCTTCCGCCTCAGCCGCGAAGTCATCCAACCGTTCTATCAACGCCGTGCCCAATTGGCGCTCGAGGTGGTCGCCGCGGAATTTGGCGACGACTTCCCGTACCGAATTCATGCGACCGAGGGAGCCTTCTTTTTGTGGTGCTGGTTCCCTGAGTTGCCGGTGACTTCGCGGGAGTTGTACGAACGGCTCAAACGAAGGAATGTGCTGTTGGTACCGGGCGAATATTTTTTCTACGGCTTGCCGGCCGATTTGGATTGGCCCCATCGCCATCAGTGCGTGAGGGTCACGTTTTCGCAGTCGGAACAGACGGTCGCCGAAGGGTTGCAAATTATGGCCGACGAATTGCGGCAACTGCATGCCCCCAGCAGCCTGGGCTGAGCTTATTGGGTGGCACGTCCCTGATCTATCTGGGTGGCACGTCCCTGAGGTACTCCGAAGGGCGTGGCTGGTACAGGTGTTTGCTTCACCACGCCCATCTGGGGTACCTTCTGGGCGTGCCACTTTGTTTCGTCCTGACGAAGTGTCGAGGAGCAGGGACGCCCCAGCGGGTAAAGAGTGATTCCCGGTGATAGCGAGCTGAGAGTCGCGAACAGAAAATTGTTGGACCTCACTGCCGGCGCACGGCGCGCGTGTGACACGCAGCGGGACAGAAAATCTGAGAGGACGAATTCGGCCCCGCGATTCGTGACGGCCAGAGCGTGGCGTGAGAGACCCGCAGCGCGGCACTCAGGGCCAGCATTTTTCCACTGATTTACTCGGGAAAAACTTTCTTCCACTTTTTCTCCCATTCTTCCGCCAAACCGGCGAATCACCCTAGACG
>JBGTMM010000105.1:0-2145 GCA_041743635.1 Bythopirellula sp. | reverse complement strand
CCGGTTCGATTATCCACTTTTTGGCGGTCACGACATTCCCCTCTTAGCTGCGCATCGTCTTTCCCGCTTAGGTCTTTACTTTTTGGCGGCGGCTCTTGCGCGGACGGCTGCAGGCGGGGCGCTTGCCGTGATTGGCTTTCTTAACTTTACGACCAGGCTTGGCCATGGTGTTCTCCCTTCGAGCGAAAATGCATGTGAAATAGCCCCTAAGTTTAGCAAGAAACCCCGGCGGCGGGAAGTGCGCCCGCAGGTAGTGGAAAACAGGATGAATTGCTCGGCCTGACTGAACTAGGTGACTCGATTGCTTGTTTTGATAGAATATCTGCAGAGCGTTTCTAGCCTCCAATTGCAAAGGTTCGCTGAAAATGGACGACAGTTTTTGGGAAGAAGTGGAGCGAGCCAGAAATCTCACGGGCGCTGAGAAAATGAGCGCAAGCCTCCGACTCTTCGACGAGGTGTCGCGCCGGATGTTGGCAGGAATTAAGTCCCAGTTTCCAGGAGTCGGAGAGGATGCCGCCTTGAGAATTCGTCGCGAGCGGATCGATATCATCCGTAAGCTTGAGGCGCTGCCATGAGTGCGGAAGAAATCTCGCTAAAAGTGGTCGAGGTCCTCAATGCGAACCAAATCCCTTACATGCTCGTGGGATCCCTCTCAACGAACTACCATTCGACGGTGCGTTCGACCAAAGATGCTGATATTGTCCTGCAAGCCAACCTAGGCGATACGGCTCGTTTAATTGCCAAAAATCTCAGTTTTTTACAGCTTGATCCTCAGATCGGTTTTGAAACAGTCACGGCGACTCGCAAGATTCTCTTGCGTGCCAAGAACGAAGATTTCATCGTTGAACTATTCGGCTTGAGCGATGACGCACATGATCAAATTCGATTTCAACGCCGCGTATGCGTTGATTGGCTCGGACAACCCACCTGGATTGCATCGCTGGAAGACGCGATCGTTACAAAACTGCGTTGGGCAAATGTCGCGGGACGAGAAAAAGACTATATCGATGTCCGTAACATCATCGCTGTGCAAGGTGACGAGATTGATTGGCCGTATGTGGAAGGTTGGTGCGATCAACATGGTTCACGGGAACTGCTGGAAAAAATTCGCAATGAGTTACGAGAATCTCTTAAGCGTCGGCAAAGCTAGCCGTCACTCCGTTTCCCGCAGGTTCCAGGCTTCGACCCAGGTGATCGCCACGGGCTGCAGGCCGAAATCCTTGATCAGGCGCTCGTGCATGTCGCTGAGATGTCCCGCGCCATAAAAAATGCCGATCTGGCGTTTGCCCATCTTTTGCTGTTGGCGGAGCACGTCGAGCGCTCGCTTGTTGCGTTCGGTGATGAGCGTGGAACCTTCGGGGCCGGACATGCCCGAGAGCATTGATTCCATCGAGGCAAATTGCTTGGCAATCGCGGTCTTGAGTTTAAGGGCTTTGTTCTCGGCGGTCAGGGCCGAGAGCAATTCGAAATTCATCATGAAACCCTGGCTCGGATCGCCGGATTGCTCGGCGATGGCTTGACCCATCATGCGGGCGTACATCTGCAGGAAGCTTTCCCGGCGATCGGTCATGGACTTGCCAAATTCCTCGGGCGACATGTCGGCATGCACAAAATTGGGCCGCAGGTAGTCGACCATTTCCAACTGGTGCTCGAGCTCCAGCATCGACTTGATGCCGTTTTGCATGGCCCCCACGGGATGGAGGTTGGAAGTGCCACGTCCGCGCTCGACGCGAGTCCCCTCGGGGGCGACCAATTCGTAAAGCAAAGCCTGATACCGGCGAAATCGGCGGTTGAGCTCGCCGTAGTAGGCACGATCACCCACATGGACCGCCCCGATCAAATCTACATACTGTCGCGATTCGGGAAGCTGACCCTCCTTCACGCGACCGGCAAACTGCTTGGCCAAGCGGGCGGGCATGTAACGCACGATGGCGACTTCCAAGGCCTGCGGATTTCCGTCGTTATCCTTGGCTAGCCGCACCCACTCGGTGCCGAGTGCTGGCTTGGCCTTCATTGCGGCAGGCTGGGCCTGCGCGTTGGCCAGACCGAGCGCATTGATCAAAATGACCAACAGTTTTGGGAGTAGGTGCTGTCTCACGAACAATTCCTTGATCGAGGGATAAATGTCATGGGGGCCGCTAGCAA
>JBGTMM010000104.1:0-1956 GCA_041743635.1 Bythopirellula sp. | reverse complement strand
GATTTTTCAGCCTTTAACAAACCCCCCTCCCTTGCGGGAGGGGCTAGGGGAGGGTTGTTCCGACCCGCATCCCTTGAACGGGTTCCGACTTCTGTATGCCGCCTCAATCCCTAGCCGATGCCTTCTCGCCCCAAACACGGGGCAAGAAATATCAATTGTCGGTGAATGCCTATGATCGCACTGCGACGTTGATTATCGCGCTCTTGATTCTCCTCGGCTCTACCGTGCTTTGTTTGAGCATCGTTTTTTTTGCCGATAGGTCGAAGGTGACGGTGCAGCCGGTGGCCGTGATGCCGATGGAAGCGACGAGTCCGACGGGCAATCAAGGGGTTTCCGACGAGCCTGATCCACCGGGCGTTGAAGAAGCTTCGGATCTGATTGATCCGCAAGTGGGAGACGTGCTCGAGTCGCTGACCGTGGCGGCCACGGCCAGCGAAGTGCTTCTGTCCGACGAGAGTTTAGTTGCCAATGCTCAAGCGGGCAAAGGGAAGGGGCTGGGCGACGCCCGCATGCCGGGGAAGGGGGGCGACGGGGTCGTGGAACGGGTGCCGCGTTGGCAGCGCTGGAAGATTCGCTTCGAGCCGGATTCTTTGGCTGAATTTGAGCGGTGGCTCGACTATCATAAGATCGAGATCGGCGTGCTGGGCCGAGATAACCAAGTGCATTACGCCTATAATCTGAGCACGGCCACCCCAGACGCGCGTTCGGCGGCACCCGTTTTAGATAACCGGTTTTACACTTCCGCGGCCGACGGTCCGATGCCCGTGCTGACGGAGAGACTCGCCCGCAAGGCCGACATCGCTAAATTAGGTTCCGTGGTATTGTTGTTTTATCCGTTGGAAGTGGAAAGTGCGCTATGGACCTTGGAACAGGAACATGCCAAAGGGCGTGATGTGAACACGATCCGCGAAACAATTTTTACGGTGACTCGCGACGGCGAACGCTTTGGCTTCGAGATTGTCGACCAGCACACATTTTGAAATTTGACCGCAGGCAAACCGGCCTTCCATGAAAACGTCCGACTTTCTCGACATCTTGGAACAACGCCGGCTGGTGTCTGCCACGGTTGTGGCCCGCTTGCGCGAGAAAGCAGCCCAGGATTCCAACCGTGTTTCACCCGAGGCGATTCTCAAGTATCTCGTTCAAAAAGAATTGATCGACCGCCAAGCCGCGGAAGAGCTGCTGCGGACGGCGCTCACGGTGAGCGGGAGTGCCGAATCGAGCATTCTGGGAATCGTGCCGCTGGTTCAGACGCCCGCCGAGTCTGATTCGAGCTTGGAACTGGTCACGGAGGAAGAGATTCCCACGCTGAGTCCCATCGACTCGCGGCAGAATTTGCGGCTGGAAGAGTTCGATGAGGACGTGGGCGAAACGAGCAGCATTTTCGACGACTCGCCGCGGCAGCCCGAACTTTCCAGTAGTCGGCTTTCATCACTGGCTTCTTTTTCGTCGAAGGCCCGCGACGAATCCGCGGTCGAGGAGTTGCTCTCCGAGGCGCAGCCCAGCGAGAGACCGGCGTTACGCAAACCCAAAGCCAAGAAGAAACAGCGCTCCCAGAATAAATGGGATTCCTCGCTGATTCTTTACGGCGGAGGCGGCTTGCTGGTGCTATTGATTGCGGCCACGGTGATCTATTACCTCTTGAATCGCGAGAATGCCGACGAGGTCTTACAATTGGCCACGGAATACTTCGAGAGAGGGTCTTACACGCAGGCGATCGAAGAGTATGAAAAGTTCGTCGCAACTTTTTCGGCTCATCCCGATCATAGTGCGGCCAAAGTCCAATTGGGTTTGGCGCGTTTGTGGAAGGAAACCGAGAGCAGCAACAATTTTGCGCAGGCCTTGGAAACCGCCAAGAGCGTGCTGCCAGAGATTGAAGACGAGGCGGAATTCCGCTCCGCACAGAGCGATTTGGCAGCGCTGCTGCCCAAGATTGCGAAAGGTTTGGCCACTCAA
>JBGTMM010000103.1:0-3903 GCA_041743635.1 Bythopirellula sp. | reverse complement strand
TGCACTTTCGCCGGCCGCCCAGGCGCAGGCAACGGCAGGAACTGTCACATTTAACAATGACTTGACCGGCTTGCCCTCGTTCTCGACGAGTTTTAGTAGTATTGCGCCCCTGACCAATCCCTTCAGCCAAACACTGACCTTTACCACCGCAACCGCGGGGACAGTGACGATCGGCGTCCAGACAAGCACCACCGGCGCCTCGAACGACGTCGACTTCACCAACGTATTCCTCACGGGCACGGGCCTCGTCGGCAACGTTCTTATCCCGCAGACTTTTGGAGATCCGCTTGAAACTCGCGGACTCGCGAACTTGGCTCTCGGAATCGGCACCTTCGTCCTGACCTTGGAGGGTACGCCCGGAACCCAGACTGGATCGTTCGGTGGGTCCGTTGCCTTTCAGGCTCAGTCGGCCGTTCCCGAGCCGGGCACCTGGGCAATGATGCTGCTTGGCTTTGGTGGCATGGGCGTTGTCATGCGCCGCCGCCGCCGCACGGCAAACCCGCTGATGCGCGCAGTCTGACGCCAAGCGAATTTCATTGATAATTGGCCCGGTCGGCAACGGCCGGGCCATTTTCATTTGTGCTGCAACGTGATCGATCAAGCTGCTGTCCCGGCGGTTCACTAGGAGAGCCATTACACCTTTTGCCTGGGGTGGCTCTGCCCAAGGAGGAGTGGGCTGGGCCTTGCGAGATGTCGCTGGCGACCGTTTGAACCATAGCGGACATTCGCGGTCCGGGTGTAACGCGGCGGCTAGCTTGGTCAGGACGCGGGGTCAGGTGGTCCGGGGTCGGTACGTGGCATCGGAAGCAGCCATGGACCAACGCACAAACCGAATAGGAAACCGCCAAGATGGGCTTCCCAGGCCACGCGACCGCCAAAGCCGGCTAGCGCCCCGCCGACCAGCAGGAGCATCAGAAAGAACAGGTTGTTCTTGACAAACAAGACAAGCTCAATGGCGAGCCGGTTGAGTGCGACATGCTCCAGTTCCTCGATCAGGCGTAACCCAAGCAGCAATCCGACCAAGCCATAAATAGCACCAGATGCGCCAATCATCGGCACTGTGCCTTGCGGATGGAACGACAGGTAGAAGATCATACTAGACAGGCCGGCAAGACCATATGCCGCCATTGCGCGCGCCCAGCCTTTGGGAAAGCTTCCCAAGCGAGCTGTCACAAGTCCGCCGATCTCAATGAGGCCGAGTGAGTTCATCAGGAGGTGAGTAAACCCTCCGTGCGCAAACAGGTGTAGAGCGACAGTTTCATACTTGCCCTGCATCAGGGCTGCTGCGGAAACACCCCAAGAAGACATGCCTCCGGGGCGAGTGTGGGTCAGCCAGGCGAGCACCATCACCATGACCAAGCTGGCGGCGGGGAGGTAGTCGTGCCATCGGACGCGCCACTGCCGTGCGAACATTTCCTTGTCACGTTCTGAACTCAACTCAGTCACCGCTGCAACCTTTCCGGCGAAGGGAAGACCAAATCCTCTGGCAGGCGTTGGAAACTGACTCCATCACTCGATCAAGCGATACCTTGGAAATGACAAGGTTGCGCTGGTTGCAGGGTCGCACGGATCGCAAGGCGATCTGTCACGATCCACCGCGCGGTATCAAAGGCAGAAAAGAACTCGAAAGCGACGGCGATCACACCAAACGAAAAAACCCAGCCATTTCTGGCTGGGCTATTTAAAACTGCTTCCGAGTGAAGTCGAACGTCAGGCGACTTGCGGCATGTTCTGGCTTCTACGGCGACGGCGCATCGAATAGCCCATCGCGCCGAACCCAATCAGCATCGTTGCCCACGTTGTCGGCTCTGGCACGGCGCCAACCGGAATGCCAACCCCGGAGGTTGCATTCCCTGCGCCCTCTAGTGACTGATACCGAACAACGAGGTTGTCGAGCGTGATATTAAACGGTTCTCCGGTGAATGTCAGCGAAAAGCTGCCACCTGTGTCCTGGCCAATGGTGACGCCGTCACCCCCGCCGCCCGAACAATTATGCGTGGTAATGCAGACTTCGACATTCATTCCATTCGAAATCGACCCGCTGTCAAATACGTCGAATACTGTTCCGGTTAAAATCGAGCCTGCAGACCTGTTCGGATCGACATCAAAGCCGAAACCGGTCACTCGTGAGGAAGTCATCGGAGCCGTCGTGGTATTGACTAGCTGATAGCCGAATGTGAATACGTTCCCACTTTGTGACAGCAAGGACAGGTTGAGCGAGCTTGTAAGTCCGGCGTACACCACGTCGTCAGACTGGCCATTGAAAATGATGGTCGTGCCCGGATCCCCCGCCGTCAGTACGAACGTCGACCCTCCCAAATCAATAGTTACGGTAGCTGAAGCGGCCGATGCCGCCACGGTGGCGACCGCCGCCAGGAGTAAACGCGAAACTTTGAACATTTGGACCCCCTTCAGCGATAAAATTCCGGTCGCCGAACAACGGTGCGAATCTGTGTATCTTGCTTGTTAACCACTTTTTAACAATTGTCTACGTGTAGCCACTTCCTCCGAAGTAGATTTTTTCTTATTTGGCGCTTTTCTGCGATTAATTCGGCGGCGTTAGCGATGGGTGAGCTCGTCCTAATGTCCGCTGCACGCGGGCGCGTCAGTCGATCGAGCTTTTTTTTGAGGAACGCAATCAGGATGATCGCACGACATCAATCAGAGCAAGACTTGCGACGTCCATTTTTGGCTGGAGGGCCCTTGGATGGCGGGTTGTGCGGGAACCACAAGCCGTCCGGCCTAACCGTGTGGCTCTCGCGCTCCGGGACACCCTAGGCCATTAGACTCCCAACACATTTTATCTTAATCTCTCGAACCTAACGAGTCGGCTTCAGTCAGACAGTTGCTGGGGGGAGTGATCATGTTCAAGGTCCTTGTGTTCGGCTTGCTCGCCCTCCTTGGCGTTTCGGCACCCGTTAACGCCCAGGTATTCACGCTCAGCATCAACGGAACGGTGAGTGGCTCCCAGACGACATTGGTCTGCAACTCCGGCAGCGCGGCAAATTGCCTGACCACATACCCTGGGGGCTCGCTGACCGAACCGTTTCTGCAGGCGTTTGACGTCCCACTCTTCACGACCTCGCTCGTTCAAGGCGACAATCCATTCTCATGGGGAGATCCTCGGGCGAACGGTCTTTGGAGCGGGACCATCAACAATGCCGACGGGTTTCTAACCGGACAAAATTTGTCGTTCATCCAAGAAGATTCGAGTTGTCGTTTCGGCGCGATCGGCTGCCAATATGTGATCGCAAGCGCGTCCACCTTCAACGTCATCGGCGGCATCCCGGAGCCCGGAACCTGGGCGACCATGTTGCTCGGCTTTTTCGCCGTGGGGATGGTGATGCGCAAAAAATCGGCGCGCTCGCTCACGGTCATGCAATAGTCGGGCGGGCGGAGACTCGCTCGTCCCTTACAAGCTCGAAGCAGCCACAGCGAGCAATTGCCGAGTGATCTTCGCTGTCGATTGTGGCAAGTCGTCGAGGCAGAATTCACCGACGTCTTTGACCTCGATTGACCAATGCGGCCGATAGCGGACACCCCGCACCACGAACAACGTACCCTGTCCTATCCGGCGATCCGGGCGATGGTGAAAGCTCGTCACACAATCAATGCTGTCGTAGTCGCTTAAACCGATTTCCTCTCGCAACTCTCGTATCATGGCTGTTCGGTCGTCCTCGGCTTTCTTCTTTCCGCCGCCGGGGAGGCGCCATCCCGGCGCGTAGCTGAGCCGGACCAGGATGATCTTTCCCTCGGGCGTCAACGCGATTCCGTGTACGCCCACCGCGTCGGGTTCGGTGAAATACCAGATCGATCGCCGCAATGCCTGAAACGCGAAGACCCCGGCATGGAGCAGGCGACCGATCACCAAGCTTTCTTTCTAAAGCGCTTCGATGATCGTCG
>JBGTMM010000102.1:0-3794 GCA_041743635.1 Bythopirellula sp. | reverse complement strand
CACCAAACCCTCGATGCCGTCTTCCAATTTGACGAACGCACCATAGCTCATCACGTTGACCACCGTACCCTTGACCACGGAATTCACGGGGTATTTGCCCGCGACATTCTCCCACGGGCTGGCACTCTTTTGCTTGAGGCCCAGGGCAATCTTTTCTTTTTCGTAGTCGATGTGCAAGATTTGCACTTCGAGCTCGTCGTCGATCTTGACGATTTCCGAAGGATGATTGATGCGACCCCAGCTCATGTCGGTGATATGGAGCAAACCGTCGATGCCTCCCAAGTCCACGAACGCACCGAAGTCGGCGATGTTCTTGACCATGCCCTTGCGGAGTTGGCCGACTTGCAGTTCCTTCAAGAGGTCGGTCTTCTTCGATTCACGTTGGGCTTCGATCAAGCTGCGACGGCTGACCACGATGTTGCGGCGGGCCTCGTCGATCTTGAGCACCATGCACTCGATGGTCTTGCCGATGTATTCGCCGATGTCGTGCGGCCGGCGGATATCAACCTGGCTCGCGGGAAGAAACACATTCACGCCGATGTCGACCAGCAGCCCGCCCTTGATCTTGCGAACCGCTTCGCCGGAAACCACATCCCCTTCGTGGACGGTTTCCATGACCTTCATCCATTTTTCGATCTTTTCGGCCTTGCGCTTGCTGAGCACAATCATTCCGCGATCTTCGAGAAGGCCGTGACTATCTTCCACGTCTTCGACAAGCACGCGAATGGTTTGGCCAACCTCGGGAAGCTCTTCGCCCTCTTCCCATTCGTTGCGAGCGATCGTGCCTTCGCTCTTGTAGCCGACGTCCACGAGGACATACTCTTCGTCGATGCGGATGATCTTGCCGACGACGATTTGATTGACGTCCACGTCGGTGGCGGCTAACCAACCGGCATCGTCGTCGCCGAGTTCACCAAGGGCTAAGTTCCAGTCTTCATCAGTAATGTCGAATTCGCGAATTAAGTTACGGTTGACCATGAATTAAAAAAACCAATCGCGGACGTCGCACGACAAAGAGGGGCCGTGTTTCATCCAAACAAACGAGGTGCTGCCGTCCTTCGAGCGCTAACGCTAGCGATCAGTCGTGAAGGGAAGGCGTAAGGGGAATCGGGTATTTTAGCGAAGTCATCCAGGCTTGACAATCGGGTTAAGTGGTTGCTGGCGGGGTGTTTAGGCATTCATATCCCGCATATTCGGGGCATTCATGTTTGAGGGAAAGGGGGTGCAACTTCGCAAAGGTGGTAAACATGGCAAAGGTGGTGGTGTGTTTTTTTGAAAGGCGAACGGGGAAAGTGGAAAGCAGAAATGAGGGGATCCGGAGCCGGCGAGCAAAGGTAGCGCTAC
Source organism: Bythopirellula sp. (assembly GCA_041743635.1). Lineage (GTDB taxonomy): Bacteria > Planctomycetota > Planctomycetia > Pirellulales > Lacipirellulaceae > Bythopirellula. The sequence goes on along the minus strand of JBGTMM010000102.1, from coordinate 2,450 downwards.
CGCAGGCCGGACCGAGCAACGCGAGTTCCGGCCATTTCTTGGACTCTGCATCTTGTGTTCCCTGTGATCGGCATCGCCATGGGTTGTGGTTTCGCTAAAAAATTCTTTGGAATTTAGCACTCTCTACCGCAATCTTTCCGATGGCCAAGAAACAATGTTGACTGCCGAATCAACCAGTCCCCACCCCCCAACCCCCAGCTCCTCTTCTTGCACGTAATCCGTGCGTCGCTTGATTGTATCGAATTCGGTGAAATGTTCAGCAACGATTTTCGGCCATCCCGTCAGCGAGCTGGTTGCGTCAGCTTCCGGGAATCATTCATCGACTTTTAGGGCGGCCTTCAAACTGCGTGATGCGGGGCTTTCAGAAGATAATACTCCGCAGTCGGCCCAAGACCTTCTTCACAAAATTTGGTCGGCGTTTACCAAGGACAACTAAAGATTCTTAACGCTAACATGAAGGCCAAGTTCTGGTGGCAAGTCGTGAATCTGAGCACAGATCAACCGGTAGACAACACTATCGTCGTAGCCAAATTGCTGTGTGGGTGGCCCGTCAAAGAAACGTTCGGAATTAACATGGCTAGCACCCAGGCCGTCTATCACTGCTTCGAGCCAATCAGCGCTGAGCGGGTTTCTTGTCACACCTTCCGCAAATGCCAGAGTGATTTTGATGCGAGAGTTTTTAGGTGCCCGAAATCCATTGACGTTGGCTTTCTCTGCGGCCTGCTGAACCGCACGACGCCTATCAGACCTCAGGCTTTGGCGTTCAACAAAAAAGGATAGTGGGTCGACCATGACGGATTTATCGAACTGCATCGTGCTTCCTTGCCGGACATGCAAACTGAATCCGGAAAGTGTGTCGCATTCAACAATCTGCTTAGAGGCCGTAACACATTTGCACAGTCCAGCGTGTCCCAAGAGTCGAAGCGTTGGACGCAGTGGATTGCGAGAATCGGTTAAGCCGGCAAGAGCACCAATGACCATCGTGTCCAAGTCGGGTCCGTTACTTGAAACATTCTTGTTGTATGAAACCGACTGTGGATTGATGCGGAACTCGAAGTCCAAATGCAAAGGAGTGCAAATGGTTTGGAGAGGAGTCGCTCCTTCCCATTGGCCGGCCACAATTGCATTCCGCCAGATATCCTCGCTCCTTCTGTTGCCGTAGGTTCGCGGAGTGCCGATGACAACGCCTTTGCAAACAAGTTCGGACGGATCTTTATTGGGCATAAGTGACGCAGAAAAAAGGCTGGTTGGGAGTCTTAGATTGACGCTTCCCGTTCACCTCTATTAATTTAACCACATGCCCCGACACTTGCGAGATGCCACCGGTGGAAGCGTTGATCGCGTGCTCAAACTCGTGACGGAATGGAGGGTGATGCTCTTTGCGTCCTCGCTCGCGAAACCGCAAGCGATGGGTTTTTGTTGAGACGAGGGTTCAGGTGGGTCAGCTATGAAGCGACGAATGCTGTTTGGGACGTTGTTGCTGCTTTGCCTCGGCAGGGTGGCGATTGCTAAGGAGCCCGTGCCGCCGGCGCTCACCGAGTACCTGGGGCGCGAGATCGCCGTCACGATGCACTACACTGGCGCGCCGTGGTTGGTGCGGGAATCGCGACAGCGGGAAGAAGATTGCGAGCAACTCTTGAAGGCTCTCAAAATTCAGCCGGGGCAAGTGGTGTGCGACATGGGCTGTGGCAACGGTTTTTATACGTTGCAATTGGCCGATATGGTCGGGCCTCAGGGTAATGTGTTGGCGGTTGATATTCAGAGCGAAATGCTTGGCTACTTGCGCTCACAAATGAGAAAAAAGAAGGTCACCAATATTCAGCCGCTCTTGGGTACGCCGATTGACCCGCGATTGGAACCAGCATCGGTCGATTTAATGTTGCTGGTGGACGTGTATCACGAGTTTTCTCATCCGGTGCAGATGTTGAAAGCGATTCGCACGAGCCTCAAGCCGACGGGACGCGTGGCGCTCGTGGAGTTTCGTGAAGAAGACCCGCTCGTGCCGATCAAGCCGCTGCACAAGATGAGCAAGGCGCAGATTATGAAAGAGTTTCCGGCGAACGGTTTTAAGTTAGTCGAGGAGTACGACAAGCTGCCTTGGCAGCATTTGATGTTTTTTGAAAAGGAAGAAGGCAACCACGAATCGGACGAATTTCACGAATAAGATTTCATCATAAAATTCCGCAATCCCCATTCCGCATTTATTCTCTTCTAATTCGTGTGATTCGTTTGATTCGTGGTTAATTTCTTCCTCCCGCTCAAAAAACATGAGATGCTGCCAAGGCAGCTTGTCGTATTCCTCCACCAACTTAAAACCGTTGGCCGGAAACTCTTTCATAATCTGTGCCTTACTCATTTTGTGCAGCGGCTTGATCGGCACGAGCGGGTCTTCTTCACGAAACTCCACGAGCGCCACGCGTCCCGTCGGCTTGAGGCTCGTGCGAATCGCT
>JBGTMM010000101.1:0-1786 GCA_041743635.1 Bythopirellula sp. | reverse complement strand
CACGGATAGGCCGGTGCTCGCGGAAATTTTCCGCCAAGGCCGAGCGTTTCCCTATCTGGGCGTGATTGGTAGCCGTGCTAAGCGGGCGGTGTTGGTCCGTGAACTCACCGTCGCGGGGATCGACAAAACGCAAGCTCAGGCATTTCATTGCCCGATCGGTCTGCCGCTCGGCACCAATCAACCCGGCGAGATTGCCGTGAGCGTGGTCGCGCAACTTATTCAGGAGCGCGACCGCTGGCGCTCCGCCCCGACGCGATAAAAACACGACAACATAAAAAAGCCCAGGGATGGCAATCCCTGGGCTTCTTAAATGACCTTTATTGGAAACAAAATCTTTTATTTGCGACGCAACGCCAAAGCACCGATACATCCAAACATCAAAGCGATGCTGGCGGGTTCGGGAATCAAAGCAATGGTGAAATCATCGATACCTAAACCCGCATCGTTACCTGTTTCATTCGTATCTTGAAAGCGCAGGAAGAAAGACTGTCCTGGATCAATATCAAGACCAGTAATGACGGCCGCACGTGGCAGTTGGTTTACAAGCAAATTACCATTGAGGGCACCATTGGTAGCAACAGCCGCTGCACCTACCAAATCAAGGGAATCAACGTCAGTGAAAGTGCCCGTTGTTAGATAGTTTGCCGAAGCCGCACCTGCATCGCTTGTACTGTAGCTGGCTTGAATCGTATTAACATTCGTGGTGGAGCTGCGCCAATTTTCTTGAGTGAAGTTGATGCGAACTTCAAAGATAGGGTTCGTGGTGTTGTTCACGAATTCGATGCCGAACCCCGGAACATTGGAACCCGAAGCCAAAGTGCCAAGAGCACGATCCGCAGCGGCCGCAGCGCCGTAGCTATGAATCGCACCGCTGTTGCTTGATCCTTCGTCAGCAATGAAAGGCATTGGAGTTGTGCCGGTTCCGGAAAGTCGAGTTGCTTCCCACCCGCCAGAACCCGTGACACCCGCCTGTACGCCGGTCGTGGCACTAAAGGGAGACGTGAGAGTTGTTGGAGGGGTCGCACCAGAGGTCGGCATACCGTCAAAGTTAAAACTTTGTGGTCCTCCACCCGAGTAGATAACCGCCGCCCTCAAGGGTAACGCCGATACCGCGATCACAAGGATCGCAAGAAGGCCAAACTTGTAAGTTTTCATTAGCTCAACTCCTGTTGAAAGTCGGGGGTCCCGAAAAGGGCTTAAATGATGCTCAACGCCACGGCTGGCTGACCCACTAAAACCAGTCAGCACGACGGCCTCCCTTGTTGCATCGAACTACCCCTATCGTAACAACCGATTTGGACGTTGTCTCCCGTTTTTTCAGGAGAATTGTTGAATCTTCACACTTCTAGGTAGAAGTCGCAATTAGCGTTGGTTGGCATCATAAAGACGGGCTTTAGCTGCCGTAGGTGCAATCCAACGCCTCGGAATGCCTGCGGTTTAACGCACTTATCTGCCTAGAATTGGCCGTCGGCAAACCAAAGTCAGCCCGCCGAGGAGACTGGCCAGCAGCAATCCCGTCGGTTCGGGAACCGTGGCCGTGGAGGTCGCCATCAATGGTGGCAGGGTGCTTTGGCCAAATTGTCGCTGCCAGACGAGGAAGTCTCGGCCGTCGCTGTCCCCATCAGAGTCGGCGTCAGACTCATCATTCAGGCCGTAGTCGCCTTGCCACTGGGCCAGGTCCAGACCATTGACGTAGTGGTCTTGATTGAAATCGGCTTCCAGGAACATGGGATCGACGGTGAAACTGATGGGGAAATTGAAGAGCGGATTACCGACGGACTGACTG
>JBGTMM010000100.1:0-1985 GCA_041743635.1 Bythopirellula sp. | reverse complement strand
CGCTATACCCCGTCGTAATAATCGTCTGACCAACGTGAAAATTCAGGCCGAACGTTCCATTGACCAAGGACAGGTCGGCATTGGGATTGCCTAGCCGGAAACCTCCGCTGGAGACCGTATCCGCGTCGTTAAGCGTTTCGGTGTAATGGGCTTCCGCTTGCCAACCGATGCGCCGGAGCATGCTGCCGGGAGCATAATTCTCGTAGAACCATGAGCCGGCCGCCACGCTCATCGTCGCGAAATTTTGATCACGGAAGGTGCCCACTTCTCGGAGCCCCGTGCCGTTTACGTTGGCCAGGACGTCGTTGCCCGTGGTGTCAAAATCGAAGGTGAGGAATGATTGAAAGTACAACGAGCTATTCTCCGGCGTGCAAAGCACCGCTACATACGGCAGCAAGTGCGTGGAGTCGTTACTGATCCGCGCTAATTGAGTGCCATCGACCATGCCAATTTCGAGGTCGCCCGCCGTGGGCGCGGCCACACCCAACCCCGCGGCGAACGCGGTCGTCTCCGTGGCACTGAGCAAAAACTTGGCAACCAGCGATAAATTTCCGAACTGGCCTTTGGACGTATCCGTGATGCCATCCGTGAAGACGTCGTTGTCGAGCGTGAGTGCCATAGGCACGCGCACTTCAATGGATGCTTGCTGATCCCAAAAAGTTCTCTCGAATCCAGGGGCAAAGCGATTGACGTCGACGCCTGTTGAAGTCAGCCGCGCGTTATGGAAAAAATTGTAATCAAAGAAGATACGATCCTTGGGTAGCGGGCTGTTATTGTCTTGAATCCGCGTGCGACCAACAATATCGCCGGGGCTAGCCGCCGGAACTTCGATATCCATGACCTGAAACACGTTGAATACTGCGGCGTCTGCGATGTCGGGTGACGGGTCGCCAACGGAGTTGAAGACATCGACGACATCGGAGGTTTTCACCGCTATGAAATCGCCTGGGATATTGCTCGTAAGTCCTTCAATCCGGTCGGGAGCGGGTGGAGCGGGACCTGGTGTAAAAAATGACCCCGGTATGTTGCCACCAGGGCCTCCTAAATAGGTTACAAGTTGGCCGCTTTCGTCGATGCGGTGGATATCGTTGACTGATGTTATGTGATGGACGGCACGACCGACAAATGTTTCAAAGCTGGCATCCGTGAAGGGTTGACCAAAGAAGTCGCCCATCATGTTGGGAGCGCGAGCTAACCGAACGGTAAAGGATTGCGGCGTGCGCTGACCACGACCGGGCATGGAAGCCTGCGACGCGGCGGTTCGTCCGCCCATTCCCCCCATGCCGCCACCGGATTGATATTGAGCCGGATAGGCCAGGCTGAGATCGGCACCCGTCTCGAATTCGTAGTCGTCCTCGAACGATTCGCTTGCGTCTTCGCGAGCCTCATCGAAATCGCTGACGAAAACAGGCTCGGCCGGTTGAGTTGTGTCCGGCCGATTCCGCCACGGATTGGCCGGCGGCTCGGCCCCGAAAGCCAAATGGCTGCCAAGCGTGAAGAAAGTCACTACTAGCAGAGCGCCAGAGATGGCGCGGAAATGCGATCCCATTACAAAATCCCCCCCGAGATTATGAAAGTAACTTACGGAGGATATCGGTTGGGTAAGCCCTGCCAGTCAAGGAATTGTTGCCGCAAGCGGGAACATTGTTGGCAGCTAGCAGGGGAAATACCTAAGTGGTGCGGTCTTCGGCACCTGCTTGTTCGCGGAGAGCAGCGGCTTTGGAATCCAGCGTTTCGATGGTTTCTTGAATCAACGAACGATCCGAGCCATACACTTGGATACTCGCCAGCAATTGCTTGGCATTTTCAATCAGTTCGAACGCTTTTTCATGAAAGTCTTTTTCGACAAAAGAGGTGCACAGCGAATCGGTGCGGATTAGCAAGAGATCGGCGGCTTTGCGATTATTGGGTTCGGCACCCAAGCCTTCGATCAAAGTTTGTTGGCAATCGAAGGAAAACTCGTAGCCCCGGCTATCTTGATTGGC
>JBGTMM010000099.1:0-2106 GCA_041743635.1 Bythopirellula sp. | reverse complement strand
ATCCAGATCGCTTGCATCCGAAAGCTCTTGGTCATACTCAACACCATGATCAAAAACAACACTCCCTGGAAAAATATGGCAATTCACTGATCCGATCAGTTTCCTTACTTGACATTTAACACAGTCGCTCCGTGGTAAAATTTCTTCCCGGATTTTTGTAGAAATTGTGCCACCACTTCTGCTAAGCTGAATCCCGTTCGCGGCAAACGATCGCCAAGGTTTTGGCATCGCAAATGGAAATTTGCGGCTGGTCAACCATTGCCCCGGCCTGCCGCTGGGTATATGGCACGAAAAAAACCGGCGAACGCTTGCGCATTCGCCGGTCAGAGTTCTTCATTCCGAGCCAAGGATGGCTCGGCTATCTAAATCTCCAGCGCAATCTTTTCTTCTTGCACCGCTTGACGCAATTTGGTGAGCGCACGCGCTTCGATCTGTCGGATTCGTTCTTTGGTCACGCCGAGCTCCTCGCCGACTTGTTTCAAAGTCTGCGGCTCCTTCGAGTGATCGAGGCCGAAGCGGCCGACGATGATCTGCCGTTCCCGTTCGTCGAGGCGGCTAAGCACGCGCTGGATCTTCGATAACCGATCCAGCTGCGCATTCTCCTCGATCATGGGATTGCTACGACTTTCTTGCGTCAAATCGAACAACTCGTCGTAGCTCGTGCGGAACCGATCGCGCTGGCGGTACTCGCCGGGGATCGTGCGGGCAAAGTTCTTCATGATCGCCCAACTGGCGTACGTGCTGAACTTGTTGCCGCGGGCGAAATCGAACTTCTCCACCGCCCGCAACAACGACAGGTTGCCGTCGCTCACGAGTTCGAAGAAATTCTGATCCGGCTTGACGTGCCGCTTGGCAATCGAGACCACCAGCCGCAAATTGCAACGGGCGATCTGATTTTTGAGATCGACAATCTGCTCGTGCAGTTCTTCGATCTCATCCATCAGCGACGATTTGGGCCGTTCGTAATCGAGTTGATCGCGGAGCTTGTTCGTCTTGTACTTAAGGTAGTTGTACAGGCGGAACAAATGCTGCTCCTGCTCCCGGGTCAGCAGCGGAATCTCGTACAGGCTCGCCAGGTAAGGTGGCAATCCCGACGGACGCCGCGCCTTGCGGCCAGCTTCGTGATCCGGCATGGGACCAAGAATCGCGTTGTCGGCTCCCTTCCGCGCGAAGCGGGGATTGTCGATAAAGTCCAGGGGCAGTTCCTTGATCCGCTCCGCACGCATTTCGTTGATCACGCGATAAACGGTCGTTTTCGTGCGATTGTAATCGCGGCACAACTTATCGACTGACACACCCCGCCGATACGCGCGGAAGATGTTGCTCTTCTGCACGTCGGTCAAGGGGCCCGAACCGGCGGGGAAAATCGCCGTCTCGGGATGGACCGCATCATAAGTCCGTAAGGCCGCACGCACCGTTTCGACGCTCCGACCAGTCCGCTCGGCCAACAGGCGAGCGATCTCGCCCTGGCCACGACCGGAATAAGCCATTTCACGGGCGCGTGCCACGAACTCGTCGCGTTGCTCGTCGGTGAGTTGGCTGAACTTCGCGCCACGCTCAACGCGCTCGGCGTTGTTCTTGATGAAACGATCGACGCTGCTGCGCAGGAAACCCACGCGTTTGCGACCATCGAAAACCAAGCGTCTGCTCACCAGCCCCAAGGCCCGCCACCGCGAGATGGTTTTGGTCGAAACGTTAAATTGCTTGGCGAGTTCTTCGACCGTGAAAACTTGCTCGCCGACCGCATCGGCCGCGAGCTCAACCATGTCCGAGAGATCCTCGACCAACAGGCGGAGATCGTTCAACAGATCATGGCCGGAAATTTTTCGGTTGCCGGCTTCGGGAAGCGGTTTGCCCTCGATCCGAGAAAGAACTTCCGCAGCGGGATAGCTATGTTCCAGGACGATGTTGACGATTAGTTTCTCCGCGGCATCGATCCGCGCAAGCATTTCGCCGCGCGAGGCCTGTTGCTGGCTGTCGCGATACCAACGAATTACGGGGCTTTGATATTCAGTATGCATGGTCCACCTCTTTTTTCTCTGCTGTTCCTCTTGCAATACCCTCCGCGTTTCTTGCGTTTTGGCGAGTGCAATGGTGTGGTGTTCC
>JBGTMM010000098.1:0-3057 GCA_041743635.1 Bythopirellula sp. | reverse complement strand
AATGTTTCGCGTTACGACGCTGGACCCCGCCAATGTCCCGCGCATGGCGGATGGTGCCGTCGACTTCACGCAAGATTTTTTTGATCGCCCCGCGTATCTCACTGTCTCGGGACAACTTGAAGGGGAAATCTACGCGACCGCGCTGGGAAAAATTTACACTTTTGGACCCACGTTTCGCGCGGAGAACTCCAACACCTCGCGGCACCTGGCCGAGTTCTGGATGATTGAACCCGAGGCGGCGTTTTTTGAGCTTACCGACAACATGGCGCTGGCCGAGCGGTTTTTGAAGCGGATCGTCGGCGACGTGCTTGCCAATTGCGACGAGGACATGCAGTTCTTCCACGAGCGGATCGACAACACGGTGCTGGAAAGCCTTCAGACCATTGTCAAAAAGGATTTTCAGCGGCTTAGCTACACGCAGGCCATTGAGATTCTGGAAAAATCGGGCGAGAAGTTTGAATACCCCATCGAATGGGGTACCGACCTGCAAGCAGAGCACGAACGGTTTATCACCGAAAAGTATGTGCAGGGGCCGGTGATTCTGCACGACTACCCGGCGGCGATCAAACCGTTTTACATGAAAGTGAACGACGAAGTGGCAAATGACCGCCGCACGGTGCGGGCGATGGACGTGCTTGTGCCGCGGGTGGGGGAAATCATCGGCGGCAGCCAACGCGAAGATCGGCTCGATGTGCTGCTGGCCCGCATGGCCGAGCAGGGGCTCAATGCCGACGATTATTGGTGGTACATCGACCTAAGAAAATACGGCACGGTGCCGCACTCGGGTTTTGGCCTGGGGCTGGAACGAATGGTGCAAGCCGTCACCGGCATGGCCAACATCCGCGATGTGATTCCGTTTCCGCGCACGCCGGGCAGCGCTGAGTTTTAGGGTTTGATAGCCCCGTTGGAATGAGGGCGCAGGCTGGTCACCAAAAGCAAGTCAATGATCGCAATAGCGTCATCATGCACGACCACGCCAATGGTACGTCCCCCTGGGGTAATCATTACCAATTCTGGATGCTTCACGGGAAGCACTCGTCCGTCGGCCATAGATATATCAAATGGCTCAAAAGGTTGCTCGCTGAGCATGGCTTTCAGTTGTGGTGTGGTCATAGTTACCATTTTTACCCAAACTTTAGTTGAAATCAAGTCAATTTACGCCGCGCCGCTCACCCGCCTAGGATTGCGATACAGCACCTCGGCCAACATTTCCGGAGAGCCGCGAAAGTTGCCGCGATCGTGGTGCCACTGATCGTGCGTGGGCATCCAGTCTTCTTCCAGTGGCCACGGATCAAACGGCTGATAGCCGAGTGCCGATGAGAGCCGCGAGGAATCCATCGTCACGTTCCCCGCGCGGGGTGGCATCGGCCCCGCTTCAATTCGGGGGCAACCCATCAACAACGTAGGCTCGTAACCACCGACGCGGTTGATGACCTGCGCAATCTGAAACAGCGACAACCGCCGTGGCCCGCCTGCGTGATAGAGGCCGGCGAGACCGTTGCCGAGCAGTGTTCCATACAAGCTGTTGAGGCAATCGGTATAGGTGGGGGTACGGACTTCATCGAAATACAACGTCGCCGGACGCCCCTTAGCGAACCGCGATTGAATCCAATCGATGGCCCCCGCGTGGCCGTTGAAGCTCACTCCCATCGGCAACGAAATTCGCAGCGTGCAAGCCTCGGGCATACTTTCCAGCAGCAACTGTTCCGCCGCGACCATAGTGGCACCATAGACAGTGACTGGATCAGTGCGATCCGTTTCCGTGTAGCCTGGCCAATCGCCGGACATGCCATCGCGTCCCGCGAAGACGAGATCAATCGAAGTGTGCAACAACCGTACTTGCCGTTCGACGGCTATGGAAAGCAGCGTGATCATCCCCTCGACATTGGTCCGCCACGCGAGTCGCGAATCGAGTTCACACGATTTCAGAGCACAATTGCCAGCGCAGTTTAGAACAGTGCGAAATTCATACTGATCGAATAAGCGTTCCAGTCCCGCACGGTACTCGGCATTACAAGCCACTATCCCCGGACCCGAAAGGGGCCAATTGTCTTCTTGGCGAATGCCGATTACCTGGCCGGGAAATCGCTGTTGAAAATATTTGAGCGCGTTGTAGCCCGCCACGCCGGCGATGCCGGTGATCAACAAGGGCAGAGGGATTTCCGAGGGTTCACGCATGGGCCAATTATAGGCCATCGCAAGAGAAAATATCAGGCCGCGAATCGCTTGCGGTTTAGCCGCTCGACAAACGCCGCGTAGTCCTCCGGCGTGTCGATGCCCCGCGTGGCTTGGGCGATCTCGCCGATGAGAATCGTTTCGCCCTGCTCAAGAATCCGCAGTTGTTCGAGCTTCTCGATTTGCTCCGTGCGCCCCATGGGCAAACTTGCAAACCGCAGCAGCAAGTCGCGGCGATAGGCGTAGATGCCAATATGTTGAAAGAACGTCGCCGGGGTCGCGGTCAGCAATTCGTCATTCCACTCGCGCGGATGGGGAATCGGGCTGCGGCTAAAATACATCGCCCGCCCAGCATTTTCGAACACCACTTTCACGCAAGCGGGGTCTTCCAATGCTTCGCGGCAGCGAATCGGCGTGGCGAGCGTTGCCATGTTCGCGATGGGATTGTCGCGCATAAGCGCTACCAACCGGTCGATGTCCGCGGGATCGATTTCCGGTTCGTCCCCCTGCAGGTTCACGATGATCTCGGCCGAGGGAATCGTCCGAGCGACCGCAGCGACGCGGTCGGTTCCGCTCGCGACATCGGGGCTGGTCATCGCCACCTGGGCACCAAACCGCCAGGCTTCGCTCGCGATTTCTTCATCATCGGTCGCGATGATGATGGCCGTCGGCAAGGTCGCCCGGCAGGCCGCGTCGTAGGTGTGCTCCAGCAAGGTCTTCCCAGTTTCGCGGAGCAGCATCTTGTTGGGGAGCCGCGTCGAACCCCGCCGGGCGGGGATCACCAACAAACACTTTTCACTTCTCGGGGGACACGACATAGAATTACTCCTGTAAACCCAAATCACCGCCAATTGGTAACAAAAATAAGCCAGCGACTCCACG
>JBGTMM010000097.1:0-2217 GCA_041743635.1 Bythopirellula sp. | reverse complement strand
CGCCGTTTGCACAACGCCGGGTGGAACGGTCCCTGCCACCCCTGGCTTCGCGGTTGTGTTTTGCTTGGGAAACAGTGCCTGGTGAGCCGCATAAACTCCAAGTCCAGCGCGTGTTCAACAGTGAAAGCCCGCTGGCTGTCGGTGACCGCATTATCGCCGTCAACGGCTTGCCGATTGAAACTCCGGATATGCTTGAGACCGTTGCGCTGCGCAGCGAAACGATGTTGCCGCTGACGATCGAGCGACCGGGCTTTAAAGAGAAGTTGGACCTGGAAGTGCCGCTGTCGGGAAACCCGGTGCATCTGGGGCTCTCCTGGCGTGAAGATCCGGTCGAACCGCAAGCGGTGTACATCACCCGTGTTGTGCCTCATTCCCCTGCCGCCAAGGCCGGTTTTGCCTTGAACGACCGCATCTACAGCGTCGATGGCAATACCTTTGCCGGGCGCGATGAACTTTTGATCCGCGTGCAAAGTTTGCTCGCTGAGAATGCTCCGCTGATTCGTTTTGAAGTGGAATCCCGCGGCATCATACGACAAGTGCAAGTTCCGCTCACGCCCACTCATGCTCCAGGCCGGGATGCGACACTATAATTTCTCGCTGAGCTCGCGCAGCCGATCCCAGGTATACAGGCCCGAATTGTGGCCGTCGGACCATTCGATGCGAACCGCGTAGCTCCCCACGAGGTCCATCTTTTGGATCACAATGTCGTCCGGCACCGACGCGGGGTCGAGAATCGGCGCGCCGGTCCATTCGTTCACACACCGAGCGCATGCACACTGCCTCCGCAGAAAGGCGAACGGTAAATCACACTCGCCATCGGCCCAGGTGACATGGAGCTGACCGGTTTCGCGCCTCGCTTTAATGTCGGTGGGAACATGGCTCATGACATCGCCTCGCGGCGACGGCAAAAACTCGTCGAGAGTAGGAGGGTGCTCATGCAAGAATCCGTGCTTGTGTATAATAGGTATAATAAATTGAGAAACAATTATGGCATGAGCGGGCGCAATGCACCACGACTTAATCATTAGAAAATGAGCATAACAATGACTCAAACATTGCGTTTCCGAACCAATCTCAATTGTAATTCCTGCGTGGCGGGGGTTAGGCCCTATCTGGATGGCGAACCCACTATTTCCCGCTGGGACGTTGATATTGCCCGTTCGGAGAAGACGCTGACCGTGGAGGGCGACTCGATCACGGCCGAGGCCGTCAAGTCCGCCGTGGACAAGGCAGGTTTCAAGGTGCTTGGCGAGATGCCGTCCGCTAGCCCGACTGCCGGACATGATCTCACCGAGTCAGAAGAACAGTCGTCGTATTTTCCGCTGTTTCTGGTGACAGTTTTCCTGATTGGCGTGGTCGCATTGGTGGAAGTGCGCGCGGGTAGCCTTGTCTGGGAACGCGCCATGCAAAATTTCATGGGCGCGTTTTTCTTGACGTTTGCGTTTTTTAAACTGCTTAACCTACGAGGGTTCGCGGATTCGTATCGGATGTACGACGTTGTGGCAAAACGGCTGCCGGCTTATGGTTATGTTTATCCGTTCATCGAATTAGCATTGGGCATGGCCTATGTCGCTGGGATTTTTCCCGTGGCGACGAACGCCGCAACATTGGTTGTGATGTCAATAAGCAGTGTTGGTGTTATTGAAAGTTTGTTGGCGAAACGCAAAATTCGTTGCGCCTGCTTGGGTGCGGTTTTCAATCTGCCCATGTCAACGCTTACACTGGTGGAAGATGTACTCATGATTGCCATGGCAGCCGTGATGCTCGGCATGGGCTGAATCTTTTTTTTTTGCAAATAACTTGCATTGTCGCTGCGTTAATTCCCTACGATGTTCGCGGAACAGATTTCGCTCTGGCGTGTCTTTCTTCCAGGTGCCGTCAGGTAGCATTTTTGCAGACGGATTTCCGACAATTGAGGCTTGCGGGCCTTGAAATTGACAACGTAAGTGTCTACAAGTGGTGAAGTTGGGGATGTGGCGGAATTGGCAGACGCGCTGGATTTAGGTTCCAGTTCCTTCGGGAGTGCAGGTTCAACTCCTGTCATCCCCACTGTCGAGGAGTGAGTAGGTGAGCAGTGGCGGATCAGATCAAGAGTAGGAGTAAGATTAGGATAACAAAGCCCAAATCCTAATCTTTCTCCCGATCACTTACACTCCACTCGCGACTCACCACCCACCTCCCGCATTCCCACCACATTTTTTCCCTTCCGTTGATGGA
>JBGTMM010000096.1:0-1798 GCA_041743635.1 Bythopirellula sp. | reverse complement strand
CGGCGCCGTTCCCGAACCCTCGACGGTCCTATTACTGCTGCTGGGAATGCTGGGGGCGTGCAAATTCCATCGACTGCGCTAACCCGAGAAACAGTGGGCCAATGCGAACTTTTGTTGATTGAATGGCGCAATTCGCCTGGGGCAACCCGCAGCAGAAATGAGCTAGACCTTCGTTTTGCTGATGGGGCAGCAGTTCCCCTCGGAAGGAGTCCCTCGTCTCCGTCCGAGTGCGGGGTCACCTTTGCAACATAATTGGTTTTCACGGGGCGATGCGCTCTATGGATTTGAATGTTTCCTTCGTGCATCGAACAACGAATTCAAGCAGGAAGAACATGACCGGACGTCGAATTGCTCGAAAACCTTTCGTATACGCTAGGCTCCTACACGGTTTTACACTCGTGGAATTGTTGGTGGTGATCGCCATCATCGGCGTGTTGGTGTCGCTGCTGCTTCCGGCTGTGCAGGCGGCGCGTGAAGCGGCGCGGCGATCATCCTGCACGAACAATCTTAAAAACCTTGGCTTGGCGGTCTTGAAATACGAAGTGACCTCCAAGAATTTTCCGACGAGCGAGGGTTGGGATGGGAGCTATACGGGTGACGAAACGAATGTTCAAGACGCCCTCCACCCTAAGGCGCCGAACAAATGGTTGAGTGGCAAAGGTTGGATTCTGACAATCTTGCCCCAACTCGAGCAGGGCACGCTGTACGACCGCTTTAGTGCCGGCGGGGCCTTCGATCACAAGGGGCCATTTAAGACGGGATTCATCAATAACCCCAGGGTGGGCTTCGGTTTGACCTCAAAGAGCGCGAGTGGTGACATCCTTGTTCCTGAGTTGATGAAAACACAATTGTCCATCTTGCAGTGCCCCTCCGATGAATCGGTCAGGGATCTCAATACGAACCATTACCAATGGCCAGGCTTTGGAGTTGCCAGGACGAGCTACTCCGGCGTATTGGACGACACTTGGTTGGAGCATTTTCCGCTTTTCAGCAACGATCAATCGCGTTATCCGAGCGGCATTTACGATGAAGATTCCACGAACCGTGATTGTCATCGCGGCACGCGTTGTCGCGGGATTTTCTTCCGCAACACCTGGCTACACCCTGTCAAGATGGCCAGTATTACCGATGGCGCGAGCCGCACGTTTATGATCGGCGAAGACGTGCCGGAGTATAATCGCCATTCCGCCGCCTTTTATTCTAACGGCGACTGGTCTTCCTGCAATTTACCGCTGAACTTTTTAATGAATCTTCCTCCAGAGTCGCACGAATGGTGGGAGGAACAGGGCTTTCGCAGCCGGCATCCAGGCGGAGTGAATTTTTGTGCGTGCGATGGTTCAGTGCGATTCGTGTCCGACTCGGGCGATAATACGGCGTTCCGCGTCAGTTGCACGCGTAACGGTGAAGAGGTCGCGGGCGAATAGCAATAGCCCAGGTTGAAAATTGCGCCTCCTTGATAGGCGCCGGAAGGCAAATGCGGCACGAATGATTGCTGGCAAACGCCGACGCACGATGAAATTTCAATTTAACATTTGGTTGGCAAAGGGGCATAGTCCCGCGTTGCACCGGGGGTCTCGAAACTGTGCGATAGCCGCCACTGGCTCTTGGCCAGCGGGGAGAATGTGCCTTGCCCTGTTCCTAACGGCGTTGCCCACTGGATGTGGGGGCAGTGCTGCTAGCGTGAGCGGCGCCATCACCCTGGATGGTCGGCCCCTGGCCGGCAGCCAGACCGTTCGCGTGACGGTCATGTTCTACCCTGAGTCGGTTGGCGGCGCGCCGGCCGCAGCCAGAGTCGACG
>JBGTMM010000095.1:0-2427 GCA_041743635.1 Bythopirellula sp. | reverse complement strand
ACGCACGGTGCCCGCAAGGGTCTGGCCGACACGGCCCTCAAAACGGCGGACTCGGGTTATCTGACCCGCAAGCTGGCCGACGTGGCGCAGAACGTGGTGGTCACCACTCACGATTGCAAAACGACCCAAGGTATCACCAAGGGCATTATTTATCGTGGCGAAAAAGTGGAAGTGAGCCTTGCGGACTCGATCAAGGGTCGGGTGAGCCGGGCGAACATCGTCAATCCGATTACCGACGACGTGATTATTGCCGAAAACGCGATGATTACGTCCGACATTGCCCGCAAGATCGAGCAATTGGGCCTGGAGAAGATTCAGGTACGCAGTCCCATGACATGCGACGCCGACTTGGGTGTGTGCCGGTTGTGCTACGGTATGGACTTGTCGACGGGTGCGATGGTGGAAGAAGGAATGGCCGTGGGAATCATCGCCGCTCAAAGCATCGGCGAGCCCGGCACTCAGCTCACGATGCGCACGTTCCACATCGGTGGCGTGGGTCAGCGCGACGTCGAAGACAGCGACATCAAGTGCAAAAAGGGTGGTATCGCCAAGTTCGCGCGTCTCAAGGCCGTGACGAACGACGCGGGCCAATTGGTGGTTTTGACCCGCAACGGCGAAATCGCCCTGGTGGACGACAGAGGCCGCGAGGTGGAGAAATACGAAGTTCCCGCCGGGGCGGTGATCAAAGTCAAGGAAAACGAAGCCGTGGCTCCGGGAGACACGCTCTGCGAATGGGACCCACATAGTATTCCCATTCTCTCGGAAACGGGTGGCAAAATCCGCTTCGAGGATTTGGTCGAAGGCGAAACGATCCGCGGCGAGATGGACCCCAGCGGCAAAAAGCGCTTTGTGATTATGGAGCATAAGGGCGATCTGCATCCGCAGATCGTGGTGGAAAATGTTGCCGACGGCAAGATTCTCGACTTCTATTACATGCCCGAGCGTGCCCACTTGGAAGTCGACGAAGGCCAGATTATTTCGCCGGGGACCTTGGTGGCCAAAACACCGCGCGAAGCCTCGGGAACTCAGGACATCACCGGCGGTTTGCCCCGCGTGACGGAAATTTTTGAGGCCCGCAAGCCGCGCGACCCGGCGGTGATCGCCGAAATCGACGGCACGGTGGAAATTCTCGGCGAAAAGAAGCGCGGCAAGCGCTCGATCGTCGTCCGCAGCGAAACCGGTATTGAGCGCGAGCACTTGGTCACGCACAGCAAGCATCTTCGGGTGCATGCCGGCGACAAGGTGCGGGCTGGCGAGGCGCTGGTGGATGGCCCACTCGTGCCGCACGACATCTTACGGATTTCCGGCGAGGAAGCGGTGCATCAGTATCTCACGCGAGAAATCCAAAACGTCTACCGCAGCCCACGCGTGGAAATCAACGACAAGCACATCGAGATCATCGTTTCGCAGATGCTCCGCAAGGTGCGCATCGAATCGCCCGGCGACACCGATTTGCTGCCTGGCAGTGTGATCGACAAGCACGATTTCCGTCTGGCGAACGACGCGATTTCGAAGTGTTTGAGAATTACGCACCAGGGCGACAGCGAGTTTGCGGAAGCCGCGATTGTTCCCAAGGACGTGCTCGAACAAGCGAACGCGCAGATCGAAGCGCTCGGCGGCGATTTGGCCAAGGGTGGCAGACCCAAGATGGCCACCGCCAGCACGCAGCTTTTGGGGATCACCAAGGCGTCGGTGCAAAGCTCGAGCTTCATCTCGGCCGCGAGTTTCCAGGAAACAACCAAGGTGCTCACCGAGGCGGCGCTGGCCGGCAAGACCGACTACTTGGTGGGACTCAAGGAAAACGTGATCCTCGGTCACTTGATTCCGGCGGGAACTGGTTTCCGCACCATTCAGGAAGCGGAAGTGCGGATTCATCCCCACGCCCTTGAAGCCCTGGCGGCCGAGAAGGAACGGGTGCTCGAGCGGTCGTTCCCGCTGTTGGATTCCGCGCTGCAGGCTCGCGGCGGCGGAGCCCCCAAGAACGGCGAAGGCCTGGAATCGTTCGCCCCTGCCGAACCGGCCTACAAGAGCGAGATCCCCACGGGTCTCGACGCCCTGTTGGGTCTCGGTTCGGTCATGCCTGAAGATTTGCCTGTTGGGGAAGATTTCGATGCGCCCGTGGCGGAAGACGAACCCCTGAATTTCGCCGGCGAACCGGATATCAACGATTCCGGGGACGACGACTTTTAAGCGCGTCGGACGTAAGTTCCCTGCAATGGTGATTTATGGCTGATGCTGCGCGGGGCTCGCCCGTAACGAGCCTTGTTGTGGCAGACTAAGGTCATCGCATGCCTACCGTACTCCGCGAGGGCGCATACTCGTTTGTTTTCTTCAGCTCGGATCGAACTGAACCGCCTCACATTCATGTCAAGCGTGATCGTTGGGTTGTAAAGTTCTGGCTTGACCCCATCATTTCCGTTGCCAAAA
>JBGTMM010000094.1:0-3529 GCA_041743635.1 Bythopirellula sp. | reverse complement strand
TACCTTCTCAGAGCAAGAAAACAAGAAGTGCCGATCATACCCCATTCGGCACGCTCCGCAAAGCAATCCCCTGTCGCCCTGTTGAGGCCGTGAATTCTTATTCGCTCCGGTCCGGCGGCTGACGCCGCCAGGCTATTGACTGCCGCCACTTTGTGGCTAATCGCGCAAATGTCAACACTTCTTCTTGTGCCAAATTCCTCCGCGACCTCCGTGCCTCTGTGGTAAATTATTATCGTTTTCTTGTCGAAATTGTGCCACTAGTTGTGCTATGGTGAGCTCCTGCCTTCGCGCGACTTGTTCTTTGATAATTGAAAAAAGCTATTAGCTGTTAGCCGTCAGCTATTAGCCAGACACAGGTGAATGTCGGTCTCGGAGGGACCGGTCTATGTGGCGCTACCGGTGCGCGCCGACGACTAGTTTTCCCGCTCCTTGGCAAAAATAGCCCAATGACGAGAGCGAGTGATAACGCGCTGCCAAGTTGACCAAGTTGACCAAGTTGAATCGCCGCGAAAAAATCCGCGCATGGATCCTGTGAAACCACAACAGACAGTGGCAATGACACTTTAAATCACAAGATGCAGGCAACGAAGAGAAACAGCTAGCGATCAGCCGTCAGCTTTTAGTCAGAGAACGCAAACAGACGCAAGCCACAGTCCCTCTGGCTGAGAACTAATAGCTAAGAGCTAATAGCTAATGGCTTATTTCACCGCCAACTGACTTGCAGTTGGTTCTCGATCCGCTCGACGCCATCCACCCGGCGCAGCAGCTCTTGGGCCATCTGCTTTTGGTGGAACGAACTGACCGTGCCTTCCAGCCGCACCAGGCCGTCGGCGGCTTCGATGCGAAATTGCTTGGCCGAGAGGTAAGGGCTGTTCGTCAAAACGCCCTGAACTTGGTCAAAGAACGGACATGCGGTGGCCATGGCTGGCATGATTCCAATCCGGGGTACGGGGAAGAAGGAGGGAGTTTGCTAGAGCAGGCCGCCCTGCACTTTGATAAACCAGGGTGCAGATCATGGCCCGAAAAAATATTGGCCACAATTGGGGTCGGTGTCGGCGGGCGGCAAAACTCCGATGAGGAAATCTTTGAAAACTTGGCCGGTCGTGCTGACCGTGCCGTGGGAATGGGGCTTGCTAGCACCTCAATCGCACGAAGACAACGAGCGGCTGCCCTTGAATCGGCAATCGGCGCCGCGGACTGTAGCCGACAAGGGATTGCCGCTCCAGGGCAAAATCGCGGCCGCTAGCCCTGCAGCGCTATCCCTGCAACCAAGCGGGGAGTTCGCCGGCTTCGGGCAGGTGAATCACCCGGGCGCTGCTAATCGAAGGCAGCGTTTTCATGGCTTCCAGGGACTCGGGCGTCGGAGCGGCGTCCAGGTTCAGAATGCCGATCGCATCGCCCCCCGCTTGATCCCGCCCCACCGCCATCTGGCCGATGTTCACGCCATGCTCGCCAAACAGCGTGCCGACCTTGCCGATAATTCCCGGCACGTCCTTGTGGGTGTACACCAGCAGGCAGCCGTCGAGATAAGCTTCCAAGCGGTAGCCGTCAATCGCCACCAGCCGCGGCATCGACTGGCCGAACACCGTCCCAGCGACTTTGTGTTGGCCGGCATCGGTCATCAATTCGGCGGACATCGTCGAACGGAAGGCCCCCATTTCGCTATGCGATTCGACGGTTAGCTCGATCCCCCGGTCGCGGAGCATGTACTCGGCGTTCACGAGGTTTACTTCCTCGTCGAGCGCATGTTTCAATAATCCCGCCGCAAACACGGCAGTCAGCACTTTGGTGTCGCGGTCAGCGATTTCACCACGGTAATTCAACCGGCATTCACGAGCATTACCGTCCTTCAATCCCGCGAGCAACATCCCCAGCCGATAGGCCACGTCGACATAGCCCCTGAGCGATTCGAGCGTCTTGGCATCGAGCGGGGCGACGTTCACCGCATGGCGAATCGTGCCGTTGATGAGATAATCGGTAAGTAGGCCAACTGCTTCGACGGCCACGGAAGTTTGCGCTTCCTCGGTGCTGGCCCCCAAGTGCGGCGTGCAGAGAACGCCCGGCTTGCCGAAGAGCGGGCTATCGGTACAAGGTTCCTCGACGAACACGTCGAGCGCCACTCCCGCGAGTTTACCGGAATCCAAACCCGCTACCAAAGCTTCTTCGTTGTAGATTCCACCTCGCGCGCAATTCACCAACCGCACGCCGGTTTTCATCACTTCAAGCTGAGGCAGATCAACGAGATTCCGCGTCTCATCGGTGAGTGGCGTATGCACGGTGAGATAGTCAACGCTCGGCAGCATCGCGGCGACGGTCTCAACCAACTCGATGCCCAAATCTTGAGCCCGCTCCTTTGACATGAACGGATCGTAGCCGGTCACTTTCATTTCGAGGGCAATCGCCCGCGCCGCCACGGCCAAGCCGATGCGACCCAAGCCGACGATGCCTAAGGTTTTGCCGGCGACTTGGGTGCCCATATAGTGTTTGCGATCCCAGCGACCCTCGCACAAACTTTGATACGCCGGCGCCACATTCCGCGACAGCGCCAGCATGAGGGTGATTGTGTGCTCGGCCGTGCTGAGCGTGTTGCCCGCCGGGGTGTTCATCACCACCACGCCCGCCCGTGTGGCCGCGGTCTTGTCGATGTTGTCGGTTCCCACGCCGGCCCGCACGATGGCCTTCAACCGCCGCGAGCCTGCGAGCGATTCGGCGGTGATCTTTACACCGCTCCGGCAGATCGCACCGTCGAATTCCCGCAGCGCCTGGCGGAGATCGTCCCCTTTGAGCCCCGTGCGGACTTCATATTCAATGCCCGGCGCAGCAGCCAACAAATCGAGGCCTTCGCGGGACAAATCGTCGAGAACAAGAACTTTGGGCATGGGGGAATTCTTGCGTTATGGTTAGTTGTTGCTGCTCATCATGCAGTTGCGTTGAGACCGCAGAGGTAAACGAAAAATGCAAAATGGTAAATGCAAAATGCAAAAGTAGGAAACTTCTTCTTCATTTTTCATTTTGCATTTCCTCGTTTTGCATTTTGCATTCTATTCTTCGCGCCTTCACGTGGAACTTTTTAATTTGAATTACGAAGCGTGTTTGTCGCGGAAGGCGATCATAAAATCTCGTAGGGCTTCGACACCGGCCACCGGCATCGCGTTGTAAATCGAAGCGCGCACACCACCCACCGAGCGATGCCCGGCGAGCGCGGTCAAATCCTGCGATTCGCTCTGCTGCAGAAATTCCTTGGTCAGCTCTTCGCTGGGCAGCCGGAACGAAACATTCATCAGCGAACGGCAATCGGGGCGAGCATGGCCGTCGTAAAAGCCCCCGCTCGCATCGATCACATCGTACAGCATCTTGGCTTTTGCCTTGTTGATCGCATACATTTTGTCGAGGCCGCCGATGTCGTTGACCAGCCAATCAGTCACGAGCCGCACGACGTAAATGGCAAACGTCGGGGCCGTGTTCATCAGCGAACCTTCGTCGGCGTGCAACTTGAAGTTCAAATAGGCCCCGAGTTCATCGCTCGACC
>JBGTMM010000093.1:0-2667 GCA_041743635.1 Bythopirellula sp. | reverse complement strand
TACAAGGTGCAAAATGATTCGACACGTGGAGCTTTGGTCAGCGACACCCGCTGGCGCCTGAGAAGCAAAGTTACAAGGCAAACATCTCACCTAGAATTGATAGCACCTGACCTTGAGTTTGATTCTCGAGTCTTCCGAGTCTAGTTACGAACCTGGACTTGTCTACCGTCCGGATCTGATCCAGCACGATCTGGCCGTGTCTTCCCCGGAATTTGCACGCTACTCTGGTTGGATAAGCTGTGCCTTTAGTTGTCATCGGCGCAACTATCACGGTTCGGATGAAGCGGTTCATTTCGTCAGGCGAGATAACAAGGCAAGGTCGAGTTTTGCGGATCTCGCCACCAATCGTCGGATCGAGGTTAATCAAATAGACGTCGAACCGTTTGACTACCATTGCCATTCGTCGGCATCCCATTGAGTTTGCAGGAGCGAATCATCATCCAACAATCCATCGTCCCCTTTTGCGGCCATAGTTTGAAACTCGTTTTCCCAACCCTGTCGCGGCTCCCTTGCCGAACGAATAGTGATCTGGTTGTCGTGAGCTTGCAACTCGACTTCTTCCGCAAGATTGCTACGCTCCAGAAGTAACTTAGGGATG
Organism: Bythopirellula sp.; assembly: GCA_041743635.1. Classification (GTDB taxonomy): domain Bacteria; phylum Planctomycetota; class Planctomycetia; order Pirellulales; family Lacipirellulaceae; genus Bythopirellula. Next base: position 2,069 of record JBGTMM010000093.1, on the reverse strand, counting down.
CGAACGCCCTGCGAATTTCCAATTCTAACGATTCGAGTCTTCATGGCCTACATTGTAATTACGAGGTGCTGAGAGGTCAAGACCTGTCCTACCACGCCACGGCATAACGTCCGCGCCGCGGGTCAGCGCCGGCGGAAGAGACACCGGTTTGCGGGTTGAATATGATCACGGTCGGCGCAGAGAGTGTGCCCCAGGCGGATTGAACCTTCACTTTGTGGCCGCGATGCTTCATCTCCTCGACGGTCTTTTCCGGAACGCGCGATTCGATATTCAAAGAGCCCGGTAGGAATTCATGATCGTCAAACGAACTAACGTAATGCTGGGTATCAAAGCGCGGCGCCTCCACCGCCTCCTGCGGATTCATGTCAAATTCGATAATGTTTAGCAGAACTTGAAGGAGCGCCTGGTCCTGATTGTCGCCACCGGGTGTACTCAAGACCATGAACGGTTGTCCCGCCTTCAAAACCAGCGTCGGCGTCAGTGTAATCCGCGGTCGTTTGCAAGGAGCGACAACGTTAGGGCTATTTGGATCGGTCAATGCTGACTGCAATCGTTGACCCATCAACACACCTGTGTCACCGGCAACAACCGCCGGTAGCCACGCGCCGCTCGGGGTCGCGCTGAAAAGATTTCCATCCTTATCGATCACGTTTACGCAAGTGGTGTCATTTGCACGTTCAATCTCTGGAACGGATGACGCCCGTCCGATGGTTTGCGCGCTGGCAAGGAGTGCTCGCATGTTCGAAGGATCGCCAGGCTGCTGAGCCAGGGATGCGCGCTCCTTGTCGATGAGAGGCCGGCGCAAGGCGGCGTAACTCTTTGAAAGCAACTCGGTGGTCGGAATCTTCACAAAGTCGGGATCGCCGTAGTAGCGATCGCGGTCAGCGAGCGCGAGCTTTAGCGATTCGGTGAGTGTGTGAATGTAGCCGGCAGAGTTGTGCCCCATCGCTTTGAGGTCGTAACCCTCGAGTAGATTGAGTGTCTCGACCATTGCCGGACCCTGCGTCCAGAATCCAGCCTTGTAGATTTCGTAACCGCGGTAATCCGCCTTTACTGGTATGCCGAGTTTGGCTTTGAATCGAGCCAGGTCTTCAGCAGCTAGTAAACCTCCATTCGCTTGCATGTAATGACCGATGCGTTGGCCCACCGGGCCCTTGTAGAAGTAATCGCGAGCGGCCATCAGCCCGAGATGGCGTCCATTCTTAGTCTGCCTGAACCCCCGCCTTTCCGCCGCGACGATCGCGCGCAGAGTGCGGGCAAGATCCGGTTGCACAAAGATGTCCCCGACTTTGGGCACTTCGCCATTCGGCATAAACACTCTCTTCGCGTCGGCCCACTGCGCGAAAACGGACCCGCGGGTGTTGATGTATTGCACTCGCAACTCGTCGATTGGAAAACCATCAGCAAGCTCGATGGCCGGCTGCATCACTTCCGCTAGTGATTTGGTGCCAAACTGATCGAGCGCGGTGACGCAGGCATCGAGCACGGCGGGAACGGTCGCCGCGAGCGGACCGGTGGAGGGAATTACTCCGGATTTTGCGCCGGCCATCGTTGCCATGCCGGATCCTTCTTTGCCTGCACCACGCAGGAAAAACTCACGCGTGGCCTTCATCGGCGCCTGGCCCATGCCTTCAACAACAGCGACGTTCTTACCTTTCAGCTTGATCAGGATCGGGACCTCGCCCCCGAAAGAGAAGTGAGAAAACTCGATTACCGAAGCCGCCAGAATTGTCGCAACCCCTGCATCGACGGCATTGCCGCCTTTTTGCAAGACGCGTAAGCCAGCTTCAACCGAGAGTGGATGACCGCCCGCAACAACTCCACGTTTTCCACGGACAACAGGCCGAAACGTTTGGGCATGGGCCGATTGGAGTGGAGTAGCCCACGAAGTTATTGAGAGAATAACGATCAGAGCGATGCGGTTTTTGGGGAACATGGCGGGCCCACCTCTCTTGGATTTGGCGAATTGTTATCCCGTTTTTGTTGGGAGTCAACGACAATCGACGACTTGTATGCGACATCCAGTCCCTACCATCACCCCAGCCGGACTCCCCGGCTTGTCACCCCGG
>JBGTMM010000092.1:0-2961 GCA_041743635.1 Bythopirellula sp. | reverse complement strand
GGTATCACGCCAAGCAAAAAAATCGGCAATTAGTAGCGCTTAGCGCCCCGATTGAAATTGCGGTTGCCACCACCGCCACCGCCGCCACCGCCGCGATCCTCGCGGGGCTTCGCTTCGTTCACCTTCAAGGGGCGACCGTCGTGCGAAGTGTCGTTGAGTTCTTGAATTGCCTTTTGGGCATCGCCGTCATTGTCCATTTCCACAAAGCCAAAGCCCTTGCTTTGTCCCGTGTCGCGGTCCATCACCACTTCGGCACTGCGCACCGCGCCGAACGGCGTGAACAGCGCTTCCAAATCGGCCTTCGACACATTGTAACTGAGATTGCCGCAATAAAGTTTCTTACCCACGTATGCACTCCTCGTACACAAAACCAAAAAACGCAGGGCCCGCCAAAAGAGAAACCGGCGCAAAACGTGCAAGCCGGAACGCGAGCCTGGGAAGGAACGGACGAAGAACGAATGAGGTGGTGCCGCAAGAGAGCAGGCGGCGTCGCAAACGCGATCGGCTGTACCAACTGCAGTAGACCCTAACAGAATTCCGCCAGCAGCGATACGTGGAATCTCAGGAAGAAATTCGCCAGCCGTCAAATCCCGCGTTAATTCATAGAAAATAGGCTATTATCAATGCAGTTATCATAACTATTCGTGCTATTCGTCCGATTCGTGGTGAATCCTCTCCGCGACCCCCGCGCCTCTGCGTGAAAACAACTGAATTCTACTCCCCCATTCCCAAATTCTTCCACAGAAACGCCCAGAGGTCGGCGGTCTCTTCGATCCGTTTGGTGGTCGGCGTCCCCGCGCCGTGGCCCGCGCGAGTTTCAATCCGCATCAGGATCGGCGCATCGCCCGACTGGGCGTGTTGCAACGCCGCACCAAACTTGAAGCTGTGCATCGGCACCACGCGATCGTCCGTGTCGGCGGTGACCACCATCGTCGGCGGATACTCGGTGTTAGGCTTCACGTTGTGATAGGGCGAATAGGCCATGAGCGCATTGAACTCCGCGGGATCGTCAACCGTGCCGTATTCATCCCGCCAGAAATGCCCGGCCGTAAAATTCTGATAACGAAGCATATCCAAGACGCCCACCTCGGGGAGGCTTGCGCCAAACAAGTCAGGCCGCTGCGTCATGGCTGCACCGACCAGCAAGCCACCATTACTGCCGCCCATGATGGCAAGTTTCTCGGTGGTCGTATATTTTTCCGTAATCAACCATTCCGCCGCCGCGATAAAGTCGTCGAACACATTTTGCTTGTTCACCGTCTTACCCGCTTGATGCCACTCTTCGCCATATTCGCCCCCGCCGCGCAAGTTCGGCACGGCCACCACGCCTCCCATTTCCATCCAAGTGGCGAAGCCCACCGAAAAATAGGGGGTGAGCGAAATACTAAATCCACCGTAGCCATAGAGCAGCGTCGGATTTTGGCCATCGCGCTCTAAGCCTTTGCGATGCGACACGATGATGGGAATCTGTGTGTCGTCCTTGCTCTTGAAGAACGCTTGGCGAGATTCGTAGTCAGCGGGATCAAAATCGACTTGCGGTTGGCGTATGACTTTTACCTCGTTGCCCGCCAGGTCGAGCCGAAAAATACTCGCCGGCGTGGTGTAGCTGGTAAATGAGAAGAATGTCTCTGTGTCGAATTGCCGACCATTGAAACCACTGGCCGTGCCGATGCCGGGAAGCTGGACGTCGGCCGCGGGTTTACCGTTGAAAGCAAAGGTTTTCACCTGTGTCAGGACGTCCTGGAGATAGACTCCGACGATTTTTTCCTTGAACAACGTCGCGTTATCGAGTGTTGCCTCACTTGCTGCAATTATTTCGGCAAGCTCGTTCCGACCAGGCTTGTTGACATTCATCGTAACGATCCGCTTGGTCGGTGCCTCGTAATCGGTGAGAAAATAGAGTTCGTCGCCCAGATTCCCGAGGAACACAAACTCATTCTCAAAATCGCCGATGAGCGGCTTGAACTCTGCGTCGAGTGGTGTATCGGCTTGGCGATACAGTACTTGATTCTGTGGATCGGTGCTGCGTGAGATCGTCAGCACGAGGAACTTGTTGTCGTCGGAGCGGGTGAGCCAAAAGCTCCACGTCGGTTCGTCGGGCCGCTTGTAAACGAGCAGATCGTCGGTCTGCGGCGTGCCGAGCTTATGAAAATGAATCGCCGGATTCGTGGCGAGGGCCTGAAACTGCTCCCCTTTCTCGGGTTCGGGATAGCGCGTGTAAAAAAAACCGGTCCCCTCGGCGTTCCACACGATGTTCCCCCAGCGGACCCATTCGAGCTTGTCGTCGAGTTGTTTGCCGGTTTCGACTTCGATCACGTAAATCGTTGACCAGTCGGACCCCGCCTCCTTGCGAGTACACGCCAACAGCCTGGCGTCATCGCTCTCCTGCGTGTCGCCCAACGCGATTGTGCCATCCTCGGACCAGGTGTTTGGGTCGATCAACACGCGCCCCGCGCTGTCATAGTCGTCGGCCACATAAAGCACGGCCTGATTTTGCAGGCCATTGTTTTTTATATAAAAATATTTTCCGGCCGTCTGCGTGGGGACCGAGTACCGCTCGAAATTCCAGAGCTCGGTGAGCCGCTCTAGAATCTGCTCGCGCATGGGAATCGCATCAAGATACTCCCGCGCGAGCGTGTTTTGCGCTTTCACCCACGCCGCTACCTCCTCCGAGTTCCGCACATCCTCTTCCAGCCACCTGTAAGGATCGGCGACTTCCACCCCATGAAAAGTATCGATCTGTTCAACCCGCCTTGTTTCGGGATAGGAACACATGGCTTCTTTCCCCAAACAATTGTCGGGACAAATGAGCATTGTCAGTAACAGGAAGAAACGACGGCGAAATTGGCAAGGCATGATAAAACTCCGTTAACGGCCGGCGTGCAATGGGAGCCGGTGAATAAGTAAAGTAGCTGAGGCTGTCCGAAGATTGGGAACTACAAAGGGGTGGCACGCCCTGAG
>JBGTMM010000091.1:0-2908 GCA_041743635.1 Bythopirellula sp. | reverse complement strand
CGCCAATCGTAAATTTACCCTTGAGCAAACCGTCGACGCTGCGGCGGGTGGTGAACACCAGCACAACGTCGGTTCCTTGCACTCCGGCTTGCCAACCGACGCTGCCGCCGGTGAGCGTTACAAACCGCGGCAGGCCCCAATTGCCATCGGCATCGCGGATCATGACCACCCCATGCCCGCGCCGAGCACCGGCCACGAAGCCAATCTTGATCACCCGCGGAATGATGGCCAAACCTTGCGCATTGGCCAACAAACTCGCCGGAATCTGGCGTCCGGGAATGGCAACCAATTCGGCGAGCACCTGCCCACTCTCGGTGATGGTGGTCGTAGGATCATTGGCCTGCACTTGGCCAGCGACCACGCAAGCCGAGACGAACAACACTGCAATCCATCCGTGACGCATGATGAGCTCCGTACTTTTGAGAAACTTACCTTCGTAAGTTGTTTACGCGGACAACCGCCGTCTGGGTCGAGATTTTAGTTTAGTCAAACAGTCCTGCCAGCGCCAGAATTTTGGGGAGGAGTGCTAGCAGGGGCAAGTCGTGTTAGAATGACTTGTGGAGATAGCAAGATGTCGTATAACTTCCGGCCCGAAAACAAATCACTCGTTGATGTAACCGTCGCCGACATTCGACCAGGCATCAGCGATTGTGATCAACAAAAAGCCGAGCCACTCACGCCCCTGACAAAGAAAAGCTATCGCCTGGAAGACTTGCTCAAAAGATGCACGTTGAAGCAATTACACGGCGAGACCGATTTAGGCGCTGACGTAGGCCGCGAAGTCATCGAGTAACTTGGGAGAAGTTGGAAGCACTGATTACGGCAGAATAACGAACCAAGTTTTCAGCTTGTTTGCCGCAGTTCCTTCAGCAAGCCAAACTTCACCAAATTCCGAACGTCCAGAAGTAGATCACCAACAATACCAGGACGGTGCCTACGACCCACCACACCGGGTTGATCGGCAGGCGCTGGTCGAACGACTCTTCTTCGTGCGCTTTGTCCGCTTTTTTCTCCTGCTCGCGCTCTTTCTCTTTTTTCTGTTGATGCTTTTCTTGGGAATCCATTAAGAATATGCCTCCAATTTAGTAGTGGTGCGTCCGACCGAAAATGTCAGCTGGAGAGCCTTGGCGACCGAGGGATCTGGGTAATCCCCTCACACGTTATCTGGTGCGTGGGAAGGGTGAACCCAGATTCCTCTGGTCGTGGAACTCCCATCGGAATGACATGTGTTGATAAGCAAACCAATATGGAGCAACTTTACGTCTTACTCTTCCAACCACTCCCACGCTGATTCAATGTCGCTGGCGTCAAAATATTCGATCTTCGCCATGGTAAACGGCTTGCAGACCTTGGCCATCCACTCTTCCCATTTCTTTTCGCCCACCAGCGCGATCCGCTCGACCTTGTTGCAGTGCGTGGTCGAAAACTTGGTGTCATCCCACAGGGCGTGCATGTCCCAGCCGTGGAAGTCATGGAACTGGGCGAGCAACCGCACCTTGCCCTCTTGGGCGATCGCCGCATCAACCAAGGGGACAAAGTGCTTGTAGTCTTCGTCGTGCAACTTGCCGGAGAGCTTAAAGCCAATCACCTTGCCGGTACCACGATCGAGTTGCTCTATCATGTGAGAACTCCTGAGGATAGAAGGGGTTGTTGAACAGTTCGCCGAGAATGGTGAATTGCCCACAGTATAAGCGTGGAGGCGATGAACTGCCAAGACTTGGAAGTCCGGTATATCGGTACTACTTGGCGGTTTGAAACGATTCCGTATAACCGATCGAGAAGTGATCCCGAGGTTCCATCCACCGCAGGGCACGGAAGTGTCCATTGCTGGGATCATAGGGACAGACGGGACTCAGGACCGCCTGAAATCCAAAGCGTTCATAAAACGCGGGGTCTCCCAAGACGAAAACCGGTGAGGAGAAAATGGGGACGGCGTTCAACGTGCTCTTAATCAAAGCCGAGCCGATTCCCTTGCGCTGAAAGTCTGGATGCACCGCCACGGGAGCCAGGTGATAGCCAATAGTCTCGGCATCGCGGAACGCATGCGTGTAAAGAACAAACCCCGTCAATCGCGAGTTCGCTTCCGCGATCCAACCGTAATACTCTTCTCCGCTGTGGAAGACGCAATCCACCAGCGAAGATTCAAACGTGCTGGGAGCGAATGCCGCGTCGAGTAGTGTTTTGATTTGTGGAAGGTCGGCAGGTGTCGAGGGGCGGAGCATGGCTACTGATCCAACTATCGTTATTTGTCAGGTATCAAATTGTCATTCTGAAAGGAGTCGCGTTGTCCGAGCGAGAGAGATGCGGGCGACTTGAAGAACCTGGCTTCAATCCTCGAACACAATCAATCCCTGAAGAGGAAGATACTGACACCAGATTCTTCGGTCGCCGAGGCTCCCCTCAGAATGACACAATAGTCGGCACGAAATCCACTCAGTTGACCCGACCCCCAACCCTACTTAAACTAAAGAGTTTGGAGGACTTCGGGCGATTCCGGCACCTTTTCGTGATTGTGATTCTGCCCGCGCCCCTCACGTCCTTTCGGAACACTCGCCGCCATGCTTGCCAAACGTGTTATACCTTGCCTCGATGTCGACCGCGGGCGCGTGGTGAAGGGGACCAACTTTGTGAACCTCCGCGACGCCGGCGATCCGGTCCAGGTGGCGGCGCGGTATGAAAATGAAGGGGCCGACGAGTTGGTGTTCCTTGACATCACCGCCAGCCACGAGGGTCGCGACATCATGCTCGACGTGGTTCGACGGACCGCCGAGCAGGTGTTCATGCCGCTCACGGTGGGGGGTGGAATTCGCTCGCTCGAAGATATTCGCCAGTTGCTGCTCGCCGGGTGCGACAAGGTGTCAATCAATTCGGCGGCGGTCCGCGATCCGGAATTCGTCCGCGCGGCGGC
>JBGTMM010000090.1:0-2322 GCA_041743635.1 Bythopirellula sp. | reverse complement strand
TGCGGTTCCCGCCGAAGGTGGTGCGGCACCCGCCCTGGACGGCGGCATTCTCCCCGGACTACCCGGCGAACTGGATCCAGCCGGAGCTCCGGCCGCAGAACCAGCCGCCGCGCCTGCCGAGGATGATGAAGCGGCTCCCCCGGCGAACGATGGCTTGGAACTACCCGGTTTTGGACCGCAAGGAACTCTGCAACCTCTCCCTCAGCTCGATGAGGGTCCCCCCGCTTTGCCCAGGAGTTTGAGCCAGGCCCTTACTGCGCAGTTCAACACGACGGTCAAGCTCACACAACAAATCGCCAAGCGCCCCACGGCCGCTGCGAATCAGGGCGACTCGGCGCGGCCAGTGGTGAACTATGTGCCAACCAATTCGCGCTATGTCACGCCGGCTACCGCGATTGACGCTAGCCAGATCGAACTTTCCAATCCCGCCGCGAGGAATGTGCAAAAGTCGATGGAAGAAGACCTTCAGCAGGCGATCTATTTTGAGGCCTCGGACACGCCTCCTGGCAACTGATTTGGCGCAGTACATAGTCGCAAACGGCTAACAATCATGAAATTAAAGGTTACTTAGCACGCCCTATTCCGCCGAATTTGCGGCTTGTAAGCCCCGGGAACGCGAACTTCCCATTGCAGCGCAAAGGCATTTCTTGACAGTTGGCTGCTTCACGCCTACCGTAAAACTACCGAAGTCCTTTCTGCCAAGTCCTTTCGTGAGTCCCGCCATGGTTCGCAGTCTGCTCATCCCCGCCATCTCCGGCGGTGTCTTGATCCTCAGTCTTTGCTTTTACGAGCAGTTTTTTCTCCGGGATTACTGGAGCAAGCCTGGTGTCGAAGCGGAGATCATGGGGGAACGCTTCAAGCAAGTTCCCAAGGAGATCGGTGTCTGGAAAGGCCAGGATCTCTCCGTTGACGAGCAGGTCAAGAAAACGGCGGGGGCCGTGGAATATGTTTCGCGGCTCTACAAGAACGAAGAGACGGGGCACGAGGTGAAGCTATGGCTCATCGTGGGCCATTCCCGCGATATCTGCCGTCATACGCCCAACATTTGTTATCCGAGCTCCGGCTTCCGCCAAGACGGGCGGCAAATCCGGCATGAAGTCGCGCTCGACGGCACGCAACCCGGTCAATTCTTCACGGGCAAATTTATCAAAGATGACGCTTATGGCCGCCATGCCGAACGCGTCTTCTGGGCATGGAATCATCCTGAATCTGACAAATGGGAAGCCCCCAGCGATCCGCGTCAGCACTATGGTTTGTCGCGCGCCCTTTACAAGATGTATTTCACCAGCAATGTGCTCGCCAGTGAAGATACCGCCGAAGACAACGTCGCCGCGGAGTTCGCCGCGTTGATGCTTCCCGAAGTCGATAAGGCCCTCTTCCCCGAAAGCCACGCGGCAACTGCCGCCGAAGCGGCTGACACTGAAGCGGCTGAGACGTCGGCAGAAAAAAGCGATACGGAAACGGTAGAAGAATCCACTGACCAAATCGTGACGGAACCCACGGATGTGACCCTCGAAGCGCCAGCGGAGAAAGCGGCCGAATGACACTCGGCAGAAGCGACACGGTCGTATGCTACATGTTGTGGTTGGGTTGTGGTACCCCCCAGCGATTGTGGTTTCGCCAGAAAATTTTCGTGATTTTTACATCGCGCCGCACGCCTTCCACAATTTGCGTGCTGGCTAAAAATCGTTGTTGACGTTTCTTTAATTTGCACTGTCCGCGCACTCCGAGGGTTTTGTGCGCACCATTGTAGAGAAATCAACAGACGATTTCAGCAACGCTTCTTGGCCGGGGTGAATTGGCTGTTAGCGATTAGCATTCAGTTATCAGCCAGACTTATTCTTATGGCTAACAGCGATAGCTGAGAGCTAACAGCTTATAATCACCATGAATAAGCCGAATAACACGAATGGAGCTCGTCGATTATCAATGGTCGATTCGGGAATTGCTGGAGAACGCTGCAAGCGTATAGAGGATAGCTATGAACATAACGAATCGCCAGTTCATGATGATTTTGTATCTCCAAGCTGCGTTGATGTTCGGCTTCTTGGCAGCATCCCACTACCTAGAGCTGAGCGTCCTCGCGAGAACGGTCCTCGCTGTCGCTTGCGTGCCAATATTTTCTTTGATACTCCGGTTTGTCATTCTGAAAAAAAATAATTCTTGAGCAATACGGAAAGCTACCAGTGCCTATGGGCGGGCTGGCGGCGTTCAGCAAATAGTAAAGCCAGATGCGGCCATCCTCGACGATTACCGACGAGGCGAACGCGATGTCTACGTCGATCGGATTGCCGAAGAGCGTTGCAACTTTGAGCATCAGCG
>JBGTMM010000089.1:0-4912 GCA_041743635.1 Bythopirellula sp. | reverse complement strand
AGCACGAGCGGCACGTACTCGGCCGGCACCTCACCTGCGACCAGGAACTCCATCATGCGGTGGATGGTCGATTCGGTGGGCGGCGGTGGCAGCACCGAACCGCCGTCGCGATAGGTCTTGATGACCTCGAGGGCATTGGCTCGCACGGTGGTTTCATCTTCGCAGTGGGCCGTGAGGGGTAACGACGTTTCGGCAAAGATTCGTTCTAGCGCCTCTTGAGAGTCGACCAGCAAATCACCCGTGCTGGAACCCATAAAAATCTTAATTCCCGGAGTCTCCGTGGCAAGCTGCAGCTCTTGAAGATTATCGGGCGTCGCTCCGATATAAAATCCATAGTTCACAAGCGATTTGTTCGCCGCCAGGGTGAGTTTTTCGGCCAGCCTTTCCCGCGTTATCGTGGCGGGAATCGTGTTGGGCATTTCGAGAAACGTCGTGATGCCCCCCTTAGCGCAAGCCCGCGACGCGGTGGCCAAGTCTTCCTTGTGGGTCAGTCCCGGCTCGCGAAAGTGAACCTGATCGTCGATCACGCCGGGAATTAAGTGCAAACCAGTTGCGTCGATGGTTTCGTCGACTCGGGTTTGCATCGCGGCGTCGATCGAGGCAATTCGCGTACCCTCAATCAATACGCTTACAGTTGCGATCCCTGTCGGCAAGACAACCTGGGCATTTTTGATAAGCGTCTTCACGTCGGACTTTTCATGGGCTTAAGAATGCAGAAAGAGATCTTGCATTCTTGCCGAAGAGATTCGCGAAGTCGAGCCATCAGACGCACCCATCAGGAGCCGTTTGAGGGAGGGTGCTGACGATGGCCGTTCCTGACGTGACTACGGCTCGTAAACGATCCGAGCCATCCTTTCCAACGGAAAAAGATCAGTTGGCTGATTGCCACGAGCAGCATAAAGAGCATCACCATGGGGTAACCAAAGCGCCATTCAAGCTCCGGCATGTTCCAAGGAGAGACTTCCGTATCGAAGTTCATGCCGTAAACACCGGCGACGAAGCTCAGGGGAATGAAGATCGTCGAGATGATCGTGAGCACTTTCATGACCTCGTTCATGCGATTGTTGATCTCCGAGGAGAAAAAATCTCGAAGATCACTGCACGCATCCCGTTGGTTGTCGAGCGTGTCGAGAATTTGGATTGTGTGGTCGTGGCAATCGCGGAGGTAGACAGTTGTTTCCTTGCCGATGAGCCATTCATGGCGGCTGGCCAGCTCATCGACGGCCTCGCGCAAAGGCCACACGATGCGTCGCAAGAGTCGAACGTCGTGGCGGATGCCATGCAAGCGTGCGATCATGGGACGCGACGGGCCACGCTCCAATTCGCCGTCGAGTCGATCCACGAGTTCACCAATTCTCTCCAGCGTGGGAAAGTAAGAGTCGATCATCGCATCCAAGAGCGAATACAGCAGATAATCGGGACCCAGTTCTCGCATCGCCCGACCTGTGAATTGCATGCGGTGGCGAATCGTTTCGAAGCACTCACTGGGAGCTTCCCGCCAACTGACGATAAAGTCGTTGCCCAGGAAGAAACTGACTTGTTCAAAGGTGTGCTTCTTGCCTCGGCGAGGTGCTTGGGCGACGACGAACAGGTGATCGTAATAGTTTTCGACTTTGGAGCGTTGCGGAATCGTGACCACGTCCTCCAAGGCAAGTCGGTGGATGCCGAACAATTGGCCCATTTTCTCGAAGAGGTCCGGGTCCCCCATCCCCACGATATCGACCCACATCACGGGATACTTTCCCCGCAGTTGGCCGGCAAGCTCCAAGCCACATTTAGGGTGATCTTCCAACTTGCTGGGCCCATAGCAAGTCACACGAATTGTGGGGGGCAACGCACCCGCGGGAATATTGATCGAACCAGGCCGCGCGCCGGGCGAGAGCGTGTGTTCAAAGCTCTTGATGAACATGCTCGTGCTGAGGTCGGGAGAAGAATCGCTCATCGTCGTTTCAGTAGAAATGGTTGGGGCAGTATGTGGACGGATTAGCAAGATAGCCTGCATGGCTTGTTGGACAAACACCAACTTCACGGACGTGCCATTTTAGGCTAGATTTGTCGAGCCTATGGCTTTGGCTGGCGCTGATAGCTCAAATATTTGAGCGGTCCCTCATCGCTCAGCAATCCGCACAGCTCTTTGTCGCATAGAACCTCTTGGACTCGCATGGGTTTGCCGTCGACTACGCACCATTGATCCACGAGACGAAAGCCGTGGCTGTAATCGACGTACCAATCGACGTGTACCGTCGAAAGGGGTTGAATTGGCTTGCCGTCGAGTTTGTGCCAACCATAAATGGCGACGTGACCGGGGCGTTTCAAAACCTCATTGGTGACAACCACGTCTTTCTTGATCCCCGCGATGAGTTGGCCCTGGTGCCAATTCTCCCTTTGCTTGTCGATCAACCGATCATGTTCCAGAACTGTAGCCAGCGATTCACGCTCTTCGGTCATAGGCCGGGGAGCGAGTTTTATTTCAGCAGTGCGATAGATATCATCAACCATTTTTCGCGTGGGCAAAACGCAACCCAGCAAGTCGGCGATCTGCTGGGCAATATAAGGCGTGAAGGGCACGCGTACGAAATCGTCATCTCCACCAACTGCGAGATAGTCGGGCGACGCGTGATAGATAATTTTGTGGCTCTTGCCGTCCTCGGTTTGAAACTCCGCGGAGACGTTCACGAATTTTCGCCAGAACGCCGGCACATTGCCTTGCAGAATCTCCTTGGCTAAAGCAGCTTCTCGAATGGCAGGCTTCTCTTTCAGAAGGCTTTTAATGATGATGGTTCCGCCTTGAGCTTTGGCACTTCGAGTGGGCAGTATGGGTGCCACGCGGATTTCGGCGGCGATTTCCGCAAATCCTACACAGGTTAGAATTGAACCGATAATCGAGAGAGCAAACTTTTTCACTTGACCTCGCCTTGAAGGGCTTGCCAAAGGTTTTCCAGGCCTAAGCATCGAGCATGATGCGAAACATAGTCCCGGTCGAAGGCATGCCCTCGAATTTTGAGAACCCCCGCAATATCTCGTAAATGGCGTTCGCACCGCCCATGCGATACCATTTCATCTTTTGCAGCACGATGTCCTCGGGCGAACTATACACCGCTATGCAGTCGTCGGCGATGGGTATCTTAATTCCCCGCTCCAGCCGCGATTGATCGTAGAAATCCTGCTTCGCAACGACGACGTCAATCTTTTGACCGCTATCGGGATGAATGATGTTGAACATTCCTTGCCGACAACATTCCTGAAGAGCAGTTTCACGATTGAGATAAAACTCTGATTCAGGAAAGCCGTCACAAAACTCCTCGTAATTGCCTTCGTTCAACTCGACAACGACGTCAATATCGTTGGTAAATCGAGGTTCGCCATAGGCAATTGTTGCTTGCGAGCCGGTAATGAAGTATCGAACGCCAATTCGCTCCAAATGCTGACAAAGAAAGACAAGTAGTTCAGACTGCTCCATGCGACATCCTCTGCGCAACTTGAATTTTGATCTGCTCGTCGGTCCACTCAGGATGCTCCGCTTTGACAATCCGGTGGATTAATTTGCTGGCGTGAGACCACATCCCGTGGGCAACAGCCAAGCGTTCCGCCGCAGTCTTCGCGCGCAGCACCTCCGCCATTTGGTCGTCAACAACTTCGATGCGGAGGGTTTGCGATGACATAACGATATTCTAGTCAAGCTTTAGTGACGGTGTCAGCCACGGCATTTCAGTGGCGACCTTCACTTTCCGCGGTAATGTCGGGAATGTGCGTAAACGCGATCCGCATGGGGGCCTGCTCGCGAGCTTCATGCATCGAGGCGAAGTAGACCGAGTTGGGGCCAACGCGTTCGTTGATCGCATCCATGGCTTGGGTGGCCCGTAGGTCGCGACGCTCTTCGGGAAACAAGGGCAAGGCGGTGTTCGCATCGCTCGCAAAGTCCCACAGCACGACACCGACTTTCAAAGGAATTCCCCCCGGGGGCCGTTGCGACCAAAGTTCTTCAAACGCGCGGAGCATCGACGGTGTGTCTTGACAACGGCTGAGATACGCGGCCGCGTGCCACTTGGGCCAGCCATACTGGTAGGACAGGCTCAATTTCATCCGCCGGGCCCAATAGCCGAGCCGTCGCAGCCGGCTGGCCGCCTTATGAATGAGGCGAACCAACACGCCTCGTGCTCCCAAATCATTGCGAAATTCCGGGGCGAGGACATGCGAATGGCCTACCGTGCGGCGATGCGTGGGAACGTCGGCATAATCGTCGCCGCGGAGCCAATGCCACCACTGTTCACCCAGCACGCTGTGCCATACGTCAGTCATGTTCTCCTGCGAAAGGCTGCACAGTTGCTGGACGCTGTAAATCCCGCGATTGTTTAGCCGTGTTAACATCCCGTGGGCAATGCCGGGGAGATCGCAGAGTGACAGTCGATAAAGTTTGTACGGAAGTTCGTTTCGCGTGATCGAAACCAAACCATCGGGCTTCTGCATGTTGCTGGCGACCTTAGCAAGAAAACGATTCGTGGCTAATCCAATCGAGCAACGCAGATAAGGCCCGACTTGCGTGTAGATCGCTTGTTTCACACGGCTGGCCAGCAAGATCGCATCTTCGAGCGTGCGCTGATGCGGCGAGATCCGGCAGACCATTTCGTCGATCGAACAGACCTTCTCCACTGGCAGCACAGTTTCCACGGCGGCGATGATCTTATGGTGGATGCGGATGTAGTTTTCATGATTGGCCAGCACCAAACGCAATTGAGAGCAGGCCCGCCGGGCCTCAGCCACGTTGGTGCCCGTGCGGATGCCGTATTCCCGCGCTTCATAACTCGCGGCGATGCAGCAGGTGCGGTTGGTCATCACCGGCACCACCGCCACGGGCTTTCCCCGCAACTGCGGCTGAACTTGTTGTTCCACCGAGGCGAAGAAGGAATTCATG
>JBGTMM010000088.1:0-3518 GCA_041743635.1 Bythopirellula sp. | reverse complement strand
CGAAGGCGTTCGACAAAGCCTTCTTCAGACGGTTCCACGATCGAGCGAATCTCGGCCTTCACTCCTTGCAAGCGATTTCTGGCGTCACGGTACACGCCGCTCGCCTGCGAGTTACTAATAGTAAAGAGATGGTTACATTGGTCTTTAATTAGCGCCCGGCGACGATTTCCCGTTACTGGATCAAAAAAATACATCATGCCCGCGCCGAGACCAGCATACTTGATCAGCGAGAAGGGATTGGTCATAGCTAACTCCCTTGGCGAAAGTCAATGTTTGAAAATGTCCACGTGTCACCCATAAGTGTGCAAATCAGATACCAATGAATTCGCACGAAATCGCCGCCGATTCTTTAACGACTTCCTCCCTGCCCCGCCAGATGCGCGTACAACCAACGATCCAGCAACACGCCATCTTTAATCACGCTGTTGCGCAAGATCCCCTCGCGCTCAAAACCCATCTTCTCCAGCACGCGGGCCGAGGCGGGGTTCCACGAGAAAACGTACGATTCAATCCGCGACAGGCGAAGTTCGCGAATCGCATACTCCGTGACCGCTTCCACGGCCGCGGTAATAATCCCTCGACCCCAGTAGGGCTCGCCGAGCCAGTAGCCCAACTCTGCGCTATGCCGGCGCTCTCCCTCGCACAGGGTGAGACCAATCACGCCCACCGCTTGGCCGTTCACTTCGATGGCAAACGTCGTGAGCGGCGATTGGCCCAGTGCGTTGGCAATGTAAGAGCGTGTATCTGAAATCGTGAGCGGATGCGGAAACCGGTCGCGCAAGTTCCGCCACACATTGTGATTGTTCCCCTCGCGGGCCAACGACTCGGCATCTTCCGGCAAGAGCGGTCGCAGAGTGAAATTGTCGAAGCGTAAAAACATATTCACTCCGACAACAAACATCAAAAATCAAGGTGAACCGCCAAGCACGCGGAGAGCGCCAAGAAAGAATTCTTTAGCCACCAATCCCTACAAATAACACGAATAAATATTCGTAAAATTCGTGATGATTTGTGGTTCCAATGTTTTCTCTTGGCGAATTTGGCGGCCTTGGCGGTTCAAACCAATGTACCACGAATCCAGTATAACATTCACTCCGCGGGCAACCACTCGCTCGGATCCTGACCGAAAAGCCGCACCAGCACCCCATACAACTCGGCATGTTCGCTTTTCAACTCATGCGGCCGTGTGAAAAAACATTCGCACGTCACCGCGAAAAATTCCGCGTGGTTCGTCGCGCCATATTGGTCGAGCAACGTACGTTCGCCTTGCCGCGCGCGCTGCGTCAAGAGGTCATGCTCCGCGCTCGTGACCTGATACCATTGTTTTTCAAATTTGAAATCGGTCATTGGCGGGGCGCCGTTCGTTGAGCCGTCGAGGCTGTCCATGTGATGCGCGAATTCGTGGATCACCACGCACCGGTTCGACCGCGGGTTGCGACCTTCGCCCACGACCGCCTGCCACGCGAGCACAATCGGCCCTCCCTGCCACGATTCCCCCAGCCGCGTGTCGAACTGCTCATCCGGCAAGTTCAACCCGCCCAGAATGAGATCGCTCGTCGCTTGCGGCGTGGCGGAGTACACGCCCTGGTAAACGATGATCGTCCGTAGCCGATCAAAGTACCACGGCTTTTCAAAGCCGAGCGTCATTAGCGCAGCCTGCCCCGCGATGGTCACCCGCATCTCATCGCTCACAAGCAATCGATTCCCACCGACCCAATCCTTTTCGTGCAGCAACACGCAGACAAACTCACGAATCCGCCGCTGCCGCGTTTCGTCAAGGTGCGCGTACTGCCAAACATTCAGCTCCAGCCACGCATCCCACTCGGCGGGAATGGGCAGGGCCAACCACTTGCGCCGTTGGCGATTGTTGAGCCAATCGAGAAACATCTCGGTTCCTTACGGTGACATCGGAGAACGGAAGCATTATTATAGAGGACGTCGCTGTTTTCAGTAACCACAACACTTTTCTCAATGAGTCCCCGCGCCATGTCGATTCAAACCGCCAGTAAAGATGGCATCCTCACCATCCGCATTCAAGACGATCGGCTCGTCGATCCCGCCCAACTCACGCGGCTCTTTGACGACATCAACGCCGCGCTGGGCAAGTCGGACGAGGACCGGGTGATCGTCGATTTCTCGCCGGTGCAGTTCATGGCCTCGTCGGCGCTCGGCAAACTCGTGCAGCTCAACAAAAAGGCCACCGAGTTCAAAGCTAAACTGAAACTCTGCGGCATCAACCCGCAAATCTTTGAGGTCTTCAAGATCACCAAGCTCCACAAAGTATTCGACATCGAAGCCGACGAAGCCGCCGCGCGCAAGTCCTTCAACAAATGGGGAATCTTCAAATAAGAACAAAACGACAAAGGATTTAGGGACCGAAGGACATTCCCCCTTTCCACTTTCGCATTTCCCCTTTGTTTTCCCCCTTCCGCCCTCCCCCTTCCCCCTTTCTTCTCTAATCGGCTATCATCATCATCGGGTGCCACTGCTCACCTTGCCCAGCAGAGCACTTGCTGGCCCCACCGTTTTGACTGGCCCGATCTAACATTGGAGTCACCATGGCCAAAAAGAAAACTGCTTCCGCAGCCTCCGCTGCTGAAAAGCTTGCCAAAGCTACCAAGAAAGTACCAGCTTCAAAATCTCAATCCTCCAAAGTTTCAGCCAACGGCGATGCTTCTACAGCGGCAGGCGTCCTCGGCACCGACCAAATCGGCGCAACCGCCGGCGCGCTCTGGGGATTACTTTCAGAAAAGGGTGATGCGACGCTTGCCACGATCAAAAAAGAAATCGACGCCCCCGCCGACTTGATTCTCGCCGCCGTCGGCTGGCTCGCCCGCGAAGAAAAACTCGAATTCACCTCGAGCGGCAAAAACATCAACCTCACCCTCAAATAAATTGAATTTCCATTCCCCAAAGGCGAGCCCACTTCAGTGGGCGGGATTATATTGCCGGGAACCCATCCTCATCGCACGGAAACGCCAACGTGAAATTCATCGAAATGACCGGCGAGCAACTTTTCTCAGTCATGCTCCCCGAAGAACTCAATCGAGACGACATCGAAGCGGCGGGAGTCCACGCGCATAGCATCGTGCGGATCAACCTCCAGGGCGATTTGGAGCTCCGACGTCCCGACGGCTGGCAAATCCTTGGTGGTCTACTCGGCGATTTCGAGCAGCGCGTGATCGGCAAAACAGGACTCAATTGGTCCGCTCCTCTGCACGACAGTCATGTGGACGATTGCAAACCCTGCAACTAAACTAAGGCGAGCGGGGGACGTATAGTCCCTGCATGTCTCATTTCACTTTTCCTGTAATGAAAGAAAATCATGGCCAAAAAATCAGCGCGGAGTACCCGGTCCCAGTCAAACTCTAGTTCCGTCAAGTCGCCGCCAGTGACCAAGCAAGCAGTCGGCGGCGTTACTGGAGCCGTGCTGGGTGCCGTGGTGGCCGGACCCGTTGGGGCACTTGTCGGCGGCGTCGCGGGCGCCATTGTGGGCAATAAGTCGGTTAAGAAAAAGA
>JBGTMM010000087.1:0-6851 GCA_041743635.1 Bythopirellula sp. | reverse complement strand
GGCCACAAGCCCTAAAGCTTATGTTGACACTTCGGCATTGAGCGCCTTTGTTGATCGATCCGATTCCTATCATTCGCTATTTAAACAACTTTTTTCACGACCTCCCACCTTAATAACAACACCCCTGGTTATTGGAGAGGGCCACGCTTGGTTCTTGCGCCGTTTCGACCGACGACGAGCCCTCCAATTTTTGGCACTGATTGAAGAAATGGAACCGCTCACCGTATTGCCTGTCGGCCGGAAGGGGCAAATGGAAGCGATCTTACTTCTCAGAAAGTTTTCGGATCGAGACTTAACCTTAGCCGATGTGGTAGGCCTCCATATCATGCGCTCACAACGATTAAAGATGTGCTGGTCGACCGACTTTCACTTGGGTTTAACAGGCGTACCCTTGGTCATACATAGCCGTTAAAATATCGCTCACGTCACCAACCCCTTCGTCACCATCATAAACACGTCTTCCAACGTCGGCTCTTTCTCCGCAAATGAAATCAGCCCGCAACCAGCGGCGGCAAGCTGACGTCGGGACCGATTATTCGTTGTGTAATTCACGCAGCAATTTCGCCAGCTGATCGCAGCTTCGGAATTTTATTGACCTCGACATCCCACACCAATTCGTAGTCCACGCCGAAATAACCGTGGATCAATCGATCCCGCATGCCAGCCATCGCGCGCCACTCAAATTCAGGATGCTCCTGACGGAAGGAGTCAGAAACATGCTTAGTGGCTTCGCCAATAATCTCAAGGCTGCGGACAAATGCGCGTTTCAGAGTCTCGTCGCCAAGGAATTCGTCTCGCTGAACACCGGCGGCTTGCTCGGTAACGTATTCTGCTTCCGCCAGCATGTGCTGAAGGTATTCAATTGGCGGCGACGACATCTTCCGCCTCTTGCAGGATGTGTGGCCCGATGTGCGGGCTGAGAGATTCTATCGTAAGTAGCTCAACTCGACGCTGCAGAACAGCCTCCAGCAATTCGCAGACGGCGATGAAGTTATCGAATGTCTTTTGTCCCGACGCGAATTCGACAAGCAGATCGATATCGCTATCGCTATCATGGTCGCCTCGCGCAAACGAGCCGAAGAGCGCCAGCCGTTTTACACCCCTCGTGAGAAGTTGCGGTTCTAGTCGGACGATTTTATCGATCACGTCCTGTTTGCTGTCTGTGACGGTGCTCATGCAATTAATATACATCGCCGTAAGGCTCAATGACACTACCAACTTAACAACTTGTCACGTCACCAACCCCTTCGTCACCATCATAAATACATCCTCCAACGTCGGCTCTTTCTCCGCAAATGAGATCAGCCCGCAATCGGCGGCGGCGAGTTGACGCATCAGCCGCTCGACGTCGGCATCAGAACCTTTCATCTCCACCTTGCAGTTCCGCGAGTTCACGTCGATGTGCTTTACGTTGGGATCGCTCCGCACAAGTCCGACCCCCGTTTCGGGATTTCCCGTGAAGCGAATCTCAATGTGTCGATTGGTCGTGATCTTGCGATAGACCTTATCAATCGGTCCGTGCAGCAAGAGCTGTCCCCGCTCGATGATGCCGATGCTCGTGCAGCAGTCGGCCAGTTCCGTGAGAATATGGCTCGAGATAAGAATGGTTTTTCCCATTTTGCGCAGCTCTTTGAGCAGCGCCTTCACTTCTAGCCGCGCGCGGGGATCGAGACCGCTCGCCGGTTCGTCGAGAATCAACACCGGCGGATCGTGGACCAAAGTTTTCGCGAGGCACAATCGCTGCTTCATACCGCGAGACAAACCGTTCACATAATCGTCCCGCTTGTGCGTCAGGTCCAACAATTCCAATACGTCCGTGAGCACCTGCTTCCGCCGAGCCGCGGGCACCTGATACGCCACGGCAAAAAAATCCAAGAACTCCCACACCTTCATGCCGTCGTACACGCCGAAATTGTCGGGCATGTAGCCAATGCTCCGCCGGACGGCAATCGGATCGCGCGTCACGCTGTGTCCGTTCACCAGCGCCTCGCCGTGGGTTGCCTTCAAGAGCGTCGCCAGAAAGCGAATCGTCGTACTTTTGCCAGCGCCGTTGGGACCGATAAACCCAAACATCTCCCCTGCGGGAATTTTTAAATTCAAATTCGCCACGGCCACGAAGTCGCCATAGTGCTTGCCAAAGTTGGTGATCTCAATCATGGCGACTCGTCAGTTTCTGTTTGGGTCACAACGTCCGCTGGACTGTTCACATCCGGCTGCGGCGGTGCCAACGGGCCGTAATTCAAATGGGCAATGACCACCGTCACCCCCTTACGCTGCGAGGCCTCCGGCAAAATTTCCATTCCGGGCACCGCTTCGTCGATCACGCCGACCAAGCGCGTTTCCTCGCGCTCCGCGGAGAGCGGATCATGCTTGTTCTCGAAAAGAAACGCGAGTTGCAGCAGCGGATCGACGCTCATCGTCGGCACGCCCCGCGTGCGCGCGGCTGTTTCGCGTTCCCCAGCGAAAGGCAACTTTTTCGGTTCCAAAGCGAGCGGTTTCATTCCCAAGACGGCCGACCGGCCACTCTTGAGCTCGCCGAGCCAACTTCCCTCGTAACGCGGTTTTCCCGAGGCATCGAAACTGCGCCGCACAACGGCCACGTCTCGCAACGAAAGCTGCGAAAGGTTCTCCACCTGCGCAAGCCCCCGCGATGAAGTCCCCAACCGCAAAGGTCCGTCGAGTTGCAAAATTTGCTCGGCGTGGACGAGCCGCGTTGCCGAGGAGGCCACCGTCAGGCCATCTAATCGCGGCGCGCTGCTCTCGTCGAAAACCACCGACGAGAGCCAGTCGGTCGGATCGGTGTCGTTGGCGGAAAACGGCAGAACCATGGCCGCCTCTTGATCGGGGAACTCAACTTCATACGTCGTTGCGAGCGAGGAATACATGGCCGTGAATCGCGAGAGGACTCCGCGATCGTGGGCCCCCTGCAATTCCAAAATCGCCACTTCGGTTTGCGCGCGGACAAAACCGATGTCGAGTTGCGCTTGTTTCACTACGCCCCACGTGCCGAGGATCGCGAGAAACGGCACGGCGACCCAGGCCCATTCGATTCGATCAATCGTGTAAAACACGAGCCAATTCACCGGCACAAGCACCAACAAATAAAACGCCAAG
This sequence comes from Bythopirellula sp., assembly GCA_041743635.1. Lineage (GTDB taxonomy): Bacteria > Planctomycetota > Planctomycetia > Pirellulales > Lacipirellulaceae > Bythopirellula. The sequence goes on along the minus strand of JBGTMM010000087.1, from coordinate 3,737 downwards.
GAGCCCAAGACAAACCCCGCCCCCGGCACCTGTACGCCTGCCGCGACGAGCAACAACTCCCGCGCTTTTTGCGCGGCGGGCGAAAATTCATCCCACGCGGCAATCCCGCCGGGGCGATCCACGTTTAATTCCAAGGGTTCTGCCGTGCCGGGCAGCGGACCGGCTTGTGTGCTGGCCGCGATGGTCGCTTGTTGCGTGTTCGCCTTCGCTTGGGCATCGCGCGCAAACAATCGCAACGGCGTGGTGAGGTGCGCATCAAATCGGCGTTGGTTGAAATCGACCCAATCGACTTGCGTCGCGCCGAACGGACCGGCCGAGAAAATTCGCCGCGGCCGCTGCAGCAGCCCGCCATTCAAAAATCCGTCAAATCCCGGCCAGTTGATGAAATCGCGCTGCGACAATTGAAAACCTGAAACCACGATCGCGCCGCGCCCCACGTTCTTGCTGCAAAACAACTCCTCCCCGCCAGCCACATCCGAACTGCCCGCGCGCAATTTGAGTACGATTCCCGAGAACGGCTTGCTCGGCCGCAGTGGAGGAATCGCCGTGCCACTTTCTCGACGCCCCCAATAAGCTGACAGCGGCACGAGATCCTCGGCCGTGAACTCGCGCGGCCCGCCATCCTCGGCCGGCAGGAACGGTTCGAGAAAACTTCCCTTGAGCACGGCGAGTGAATCGGGACCGTTCACGATCAACCGCCCACCCCAGTGGAGCCAATCCAACATCGATTCCTGCTGCGCCACCGAAAAGCGCGTCGGATCAAGTTCGTCCCACACGATGTACGCCACGCTCGTCCAGGCGAACGGATTCTCGGGCAGCGGAATCTCGCTGCCCACCTTCGCGAGCGTCACTTGATAATGCACTCGCGAGCTTTCCGCGAATTCTTCTTCCCAGGGTGCCCGCACGGTGTTGGTCACCTTGAGAAACGCATACCGCTCGGGCTCTTTGGCGAGCACCACGATGTTGTACTGATAGGCGGGGATGCGCTCGAGCTTCGGCTGATAAAGAAAGACTTCCACCCCGGAACCACGATCCACCAACTGCGCTCGCAGCCGCGTGGCCTTGGTTTGTTGCGGCAAAAAAAGTTCCCCCTCAATCTCGCGCTCTTTGCCTTTGACCAACGTCACGTCACGAGTGACGCGCAGGCCAAAACGCGTATGCGCGAGTGCTACTGGCTGCCGATTGTCGTCCACCAGCTCGGCGGCAAAACTGCCAATGAAGTCGTTGAAGTTGGCCTGCATCGGTTGGTAAATCGCGGTCCAATGCCCCGGCTTCAAAGCAAGCGTTGGCCCTTCGTCCGCGGCGGGGTCAACCGACTCTTCACCAAAACGGGGCCTGAGGAGTCCGATTTCTAGCGGCGGCTTGCGCTGCTTTTCCGCTTCCTTTTTCACCACCGCCTCATCAGCCGGCTTCTCTTGAGTAGGTCGGCCCGGCGTTTGCGTTTCCTGAGCGTCGGCGATTTGGAAACCTGCTAGCAGCACACTTGCGAGAATGATCGCGGCGATCCACATGCTCGGCCAAAAATGGGCTTGCTGGCGGGTTGCCGGTCGAGAGTGCTGTCGGTTGATCTGCATAACACTACCATTTTAGCCAAACACCCTGATCACCGCAGCCGGGTATTACAAAGTAAGAATTGAACCGCCAAGTGCGCCAAGAGCGCCAAGGAAGAATTTTTAACCACGAATCCTCACGAATTATACGAATAAATTATTCGTGATATTCGTCAGATTCGTGGTTTATCAAATCTTAGCGAACTTGGCGGACTTGGCGGTTCAAATATTCAACTTTGCAGTTCTCTTTTCACCGCAGCCCGCTAGCGGGCGTGTTCATCCTACTTTGGCATGGTGGTGATCCGAGGCTTTTGCTATTTCTCCGCCTCCTGGGAGTCTCTTTTCACCGTCACCAGCCTCAATGTCACTCATGGTTTCCGCATTTTCGCGCATCCGGTCGGTCGCATGTCTGGCGTTGCTGATTGCCGCGGCTGGCTGTGCCAGCCTGCCGTTCCAAGAAAAGGAACGCACGTCGATCATCACTCCCGGAATGCGCATCGCGGCGATCCGCGAGGCCGGCGCCCGGGCGCGGGATACCGATGCCGCCGAACAAGCCCGCTCGGTCGACGAACTTGTCTTGCAAATCCGCACCGAAAGCGATCCCCTCGTCCGCCGGGCGATTCAAGAATCCATGGCCGAATATCAAACCCCGCTGGCGCGTGACGTATTGATTGCGGGGCTCAACGACGACGACCTCGACGTGCAGCTCACTTGCTGCCGTAAATTGGGCATGCGTGCCGAACCGGTAGCGGTCGCGGCGTTGCGCGGCGTGCTCGAAACTTCGGAAGAACTGGACCTCAAGCTTGCGGCCACCGACGCCCTCGGCCAAATCAACACCCCCGAGAGCATCGAAGCCCTTTCGCTGGCCGTAAAGGACCGCGATCCCGCCCTGCAATATGCCGGCGTCGAGGCGCTCAAAAGCCTTAGCGGCCAGGACCTCGGCAACGACGTGAAAGCGTGGCAGCAGTTCACCGAGCAAGGGCAGTCCGTCGCAGCGCCCAAAGCATCGCTCGCCGACAAAGCGCGGCAGTTCTCGCCGTTCTAGAGTAGCACGAGTCTCCGACTCGTACATCCACGACTCGGAGAGTCGTGCCACAATTACGACTGCGATCGGGCAAAATAAAGTTGTTCTTTCGCCCGGAGGGCGAACGAAAGCAGCGCCGAACCGCCGGACTTCGTCCGCCCTCCGGGCGGCGGAGAACGGGCGGCAACGCTTCCAGGGGCTCGAAGCCCCTGGCAACGGACGTGCGCCTTCCGGGCGAAGACATTCAAAGAACATCTCAAAGACGACCGCGAAAGGTATATCTCCACGACGCGGAGAGTCGTGCCACAATATCTGCCGCGCCAGCAGCTAGCATCCGCCTTCATCTCTCGATCGTTCACGCAAAATACCCACCTTCTCTCCAGGCCAACTGGGCGGACGTTAACACTTTTTTTGGTGTCAATTCTGACGGCCACTCACCCGATACCAACTCCTACGGCAGCTTTGCGCTGTCGAAGCTTGGTGTTTGTGCCAAGTGGAATGTATGGGGACATCTGGCGGAAAGCGTCACGCAAACCAGGACGAAGATCGCACCACGGTGATTCTGGAAAATTGCCTTCCGAGAGGCGATGGGTTTCATAAATTGGGGGGAGTGACTCGATGCAACGTGGGTTGCCAGAGTACGCGCGGATTCGCAAGCGTCTGTGTCTGATTCTCTTGAGTGCGGTAGTGGCTGCCAATGGGCAGTTCGCTCGCGCTCAGGATTTCTCCGTGGAGAGCGATCCGTTCGACACCTCCTCAACGCTCGATTCACACGTCCCACGCCAAAACCTGCTTTGGCAATCGACCGTCAAAGGCTATCTGAGCGATACCGCGCGGCCCTTACAAACGCGCACCAACTCGGTTACTCCCGTACCACCCAAGGCCGGGCCCACCCTGACTGCGCCAATCAAAGTTGCCGACCGGCCTCAAACATCATCGGCAAGTCCCAGCACCAACAAATCCCCTTCGCCGTTTAGCAAGTGGATTTCGCCACGCACCTCGGCGACGACTCCTCGCCCAGTTTCCTCGGCCGAGATCACGCCCACTCCTCAACGTCCGCTAACAACGACGGACCAGTCGCAAAATTCAGCAGAACAGCCAACGGCGGAAGTTACCGATCAAGAGCCCGCCCGGCTGGAGGTCCTCAATCCGCCCCTCGCCCC
>JBGTMM010000086.1:0-2004 GCA_041743635.1 Bythopirellula sp. | reverse complement strand
TTTTCCATTTTTTGAAAGACATGCCAATTGGACCGCCCAGGACACTGAGAGTGCCAAGTTATTTGTGAAGTCTGATTATAGCGTAATCCACGCTGCGTCGGCACGTAATTTTGCTTAACAAGTCAAGGGCAGAGTTCGCTTGGTTTCTCACAAGTTTATCGCTAAAATAAAGACGTTCGTCCAGCATAACAAGCGGGGTAATACTAATGTCTCAGGAAATGCCATTTGCGGAAGTTTTGGAAGCCGCTGATCATCTTTCTTTTGATGAGCAGCAGGAACTTGTTGTCATCTTAAATCATCGCTTGGCAGAAGCTGGGCGCGCGCGGGTAGTGCGGGATGTGGCCGAATCTGAGGCAGAATTTGCCCGAGGTGAATGCCAACAGGTTAGCGTTGACGAATTAATGCGCGAGATTCTGGAATGAAGCGCGAATTGTTGCGTTCGTCCGCTTTCACGAGAGGGGCTCGACGACTCGCCAAGAAGAGTTCACAAGACACCCGGTCTCTGCAAGTGACTCTCTTAGCGTTGGCAAAAAGATGCTTTTCAGCCATCATTGAAGACGCACAAGCTCAAGGGTGACCTGGCTCAGCGGTGGGCATGTAGTGCGGGCTACGACCTGCGAATCGTCTTTCGATTTGTAGAACAAAAAGGTCGAGAGGCGATACTTCTTCAGTCTGTAGGAACCCACGACGAAGTGTATTAGCACTCTCATTGCCGGGGTAGTGCAATTCTTCTTACGTACTGCTATGATAAGGGGTTTCCCAGCACCCACTTGCCCTCGCTGGAGAGGCCCTTGTGACGCGGTCCACGATTTCCCTGCGCGGCGTTGCCGTCAACAACTTGCAGAAGATCGATCTTGATCTGCCCCATCGGCAGTTGATCGCTTTTTGCGGCGTGAGCGGCAGCGGCAAGACAAGCCTCGCGCTCGACACGCTTTATGCCGAGGGGCAACGACGTTACATCGAGAGTTTTTCCACCTACACCAGGCAATTTCTCGAGCAACTCGACAAACCCGCGGCGGATAGCATCGAGGGAATTCCGCCGTCGATTGCCGTCACGCGCAAGAATGTGAGCCGCTCCAGCCGGGCGACGGTCGGCAGCGCCACGCAGATCAACGAACATCTGCAACTTTTATTCGCCCGCGTGGGTGAGGTGATCTGCCATAGCTGCGGGCAAAAGGTGAGCCAAGACACGGCCGAGTCTGCCACCGACAAGCTTTCGCGAGTCCCCGATGGAACGCGGTTGATGGTGGGTTTTATCTCGCATCGCGGGCAACAACGGCCCACCGAAGTGTGGGTCGCCGATTTGGTGGCGCTCGGTTATCGCCGAATTGTGTTGGGCAGCCGTTTTGTGGAATTGAATGCCGAGGCCGTGTGGGAGCTCGCCGAGCGGGAGTCCATCAAGGTGGTGCTCGATCGGCTCACGGCCACCACCGAGGGGATGACGCGCTTGCGAGATTCGTTGGAAGCCGCGCAAGAAGCGGGGCGCGGCACGTCGCTCGTGTGGATTGATGCCCGTGAGCCGGAAAAATTGCCCAAGGATTTGGGGGAGCTGGTGGGAATCGACGGGCAACCTTGGTTGCGGAAGCGATTTAGCCAATTCTTCCGCTGCGAGACATGCAAGATCGACTATCCCACCCCCGAACCGCAACTCCTCAATTTCAATAATCCGCTGGGTGCCTGCCCAGCGTGCGAAGGCTTTGGCAATGTCATCAACATCGACATGGCTCGCGTGGTGCCCGATCCGAACAAATCCTTGCGCGAAGGTGCCATCGCCCCGTGGAACACGCCGGCGTATGAGCATGAACTGAAAGAATTGCTTTCCCTCGCCAAAGAGTACAAGCTGCCAATTGACGTGCCGTTTCATGAACTTACGTCCGAGCACCGGGCCATTGTGCGGGACGGCGTGCCGGAGAAAAAATTCGGCGGGCTCACGGGCTTTTTTAATTGGCTGGAGCGGCGGAAATACAAGATGCACCTCCGCGTGTTTTTGAGCCGCTGGCGGAG